>CAMLSI010000035.1 GCA_946482585.1 uncultured Lysobacteraceae bacterium | reverse complement strand
CGCGACCGCGAGTGGAAATGCACGTCGCCAGTCGCGAGCGTCGCGTCGAGGGCCGAACGCTCGGGATCGGTGGCGGCGGTCGTCGCACGCGCATCGCGCGGACGCAGCGGCGGCAGGGCATAGACGTGACACGCGTACTGAGCGCGCGTCAGTGCGACATAGAGCACGCGGAAGCGCTCCTCCTGGTCTTCGTCGCGCGCGCGGCGCAGCGCTTCGGCGCGACCGTCGGCGAGTTCGGCGACGCGCAGGCCGGTCGCCGGATCGTAGGCGAGCGGCAGGCTCGGTTCGCGCCCGACGTGATCCCACATCAGCGGCAGGAACACGATCGGGAACTCGAGTCCCTTGCTCGCATGCAAGGTCAGCAGACGCACGCGGCGCGCGTCGGATTCCAGACGCAGCTGCCACTCGTCCGTCGCCTCGCCGCCGTCGCGCGCATCGCGCTGCTGCGCGAACCAGGCGAGCAACTGTTCGGTGCCGCCGAGGAGTTCGCTCTGCGCCTGCAGCAGTTCGCCGAGGTGACGCAGGTCGGTCAGCGCGCGTTCGCGCTCGTGCGCTCGCGGCAATCGCGCGACGAGTTCGCGCGACAGCGCGAGCACGACGCCGAGCACGCCGTGACGCTGCCATTCGCGCCGCAGCTGATCGTAGGCGGCGCGGTGCTGCTGCCAGGCGTCGGCGTCCTCGCGCAGCGACGCGAGATCGGCCAGCGTGCGGCCGCCGAACCGCGTCGCGAGCGCGGCGCGCAGTGCGGCATCGTCGCCCGCATGATCGACCGCATAGAGCACGAGCTGCAGTTCGCGCGCGAGTTCGGTATCGAACACGCTGCGCTTGCCGGCACCGACGCAGGGCACGCCGCGCGCCTGCAGCAGCTCGCGCAGGCGCTCGACTTGCTGATTCTTCGGCACGAGCACGGCGATGTCGCCGGGCTGCACGCCGCGCTCGCCGATCCGCGCGCCGGACTGCAGCAAGGTCACGATCTGTCGCGCGCAAGCCTGCAGCGCGCGGTCGCGGCGGCGCTCCAGGTTGAGCGGATCATCATCGCAATAGTGGATCTGCAACGGGCGGCCGACCGCGCGGCCGTCCGCATCGACGTAGCCGTCGGCACGACCGGCCGCATGCACGGGCTCGTAGCCGATCGGATGCAACACATCGGTGCTCAGCACCGGGCCGGCCGCGGCATACCATTCGTTCAGCGCCTCGACGTAAGCCTGTGCCGAACGCCGGTTCGTCGCGAGCGTGAGCACCTCGTCGGCGCTCGCCGCCGCGGCGAGATAGGTGTGGATGTCGCCGCCGCGAAAGCGATAGATCGCCTGTTTGGGGTCGCCGATCATCACGAGGCGGCCGCAGGCGGCGCCGTCCCCGTCGCGATAGATCGCGTCGAGAATCTGGAACTGCAGCGCGTCGGTGTCCTGGAATTCATCGACGAGCGCTACCGGCCATTGCGCGCGCAGCCGCGCGGCGAGCGGCGAGCCGCGGTCGCGCAGCGCGAGCGCGGCGCCTTCGAGCAGCAGGTTGAAGGTCAGGCGCGACTCGCGCAGCAGCTGCTCGCGGCGACGCGCGATCAGGCGCTGCCGATACCGTTCGAGCGCGACGGACTTGTGCGCCGCACCGGCGCGGCTGCGGCGGCGCAACGCGTCGAACAGGCGCTCGAGCCGGCCGCATACCTCCGGATCCGACAGCGCGGCCGGTTTCAGCTGTCCCGCCAGCGCATCGGCGTGCCTGAGCACGAGGTTCGGGTCGAACGCGCCGAGCGCGTCGGACTCGGCCGCTTCGACGAAACGGCGCAATGCCGTCAGCAGCGCGGCATTCGCGCGGGCGAAGCACTGCGGCTGCGCGACGAGCGCGCGCGCGTCGTCGAACAGCGCTCGCCATTGGTCGGACGACGGCGGCGGTTCGATCGCGGCCGCACGCACGCCGACGCCAGGCGCGAGCACGGCGCGCAACGCATCGCGCAGCGCGCCGCGGCCTTCGGCGATCCAGCTGTCGTCGCCGGCATCGAGCGGCGCGTCGCCCTGGACGAGTTCGCGCCAGAGATCGTCGACGAGCCGGTCGAGCACGCTGCTCTCAGCGATGATTTCGCCGGCCGCGAACGCGCTGCCGCTCTCGACCGGAAAGTCGGCGAGGATGCGGCGGCAGAGGCTGTGCAGGGTGCCGATCGGCGCGAGATCGAGTTCGGCCTGCGCGAGCCGCAGGCGCAGCAGGTCCCGCTGCACCTGCGCCGGCACGCGCCAGCGCGCGCTCAGCCACTGCGCATCGTCGCCGGCTTCGTCGTCCGCTTCGCCGCGCGCCGCGCGCTCGGCGGCAGACTCGGCCCAGAGCAGTCGCGCGCGCAGGCGATCGCGCAGCTCCTGCGCGGCGGCGTCGGTGAACGTGCCGACGACGATCTGCCGCGGCGTGTGCGGCGTTTCGCCTTCGAGCAGCAGGCGCAGGTAGAGCACGGCAATGGTCCAGGTCTTGCCGGTACCCGCACTGGCCTCGATGAGACTGCGGCCGCCGCCGCGCAGGTCGAGTTCGCGCCAGCTCGCGATGCGGGTGCGCTCAGCCATGCGCGTCCTCCGCGTCGAGCATGATCAGCGACCGCAGCCTGCGCGCCAGATCCACGAGTTCGACGAACGCCGGCGAGCCCGGCTCGAACGCACTGCCGCTCGCGAACAGGCGCTCGTAGCCGGGCACGCGCGACAGTTCGCCGGCGGCGTGGTCGTTGCCGATCCAGCACTGCAGGATTTTCGCCTCGCTCGCTCCGGGATCGGCGGCGACCCAGCTGGTCTTCGGGAAATACCAGAGTGGTCGACGCTGCGCGTGCGCGTAGATTGCGAGCAGGCCGTCGACGCGACGCGCGAGCTCCGCGCGCAGCGCCGCCGCGCGCGCCGCGTCGGTTTCGTCGGCGCGCTGCAGCGCAGCGTTCCACGCATCGAGCGAACGCTGCCAGGGCCGCTTGTCGCCGCTGCCCGGCAACAGCACGCGCACGCACTGCCGCAGCGGCGACGCGAGCTGCAGCAGCGCCCATTCGAGGAACAGCGCGATGCGTTGACCGAAATCGAGCGCGGCCTCGTCGCGTTGTGGCACGTCGAGGATCCAATCGCCGGCCGGCGCACGATACGCACGGGCGAGTTCGCCCTGCAGGCGGGCCGTCGCGAACGCGAGATCGATCGCGAGCGGCAGACGTCGCGGCGGTGCCGCCGCGTACAGTTCGCTCGCCGCGATTTCGGCGAGCCAGGCGTCGACGATCACGCGCTGCCCGGTCCAGGCCTGCTGCCCGGCGCGCACTGGCGGCCAGAGCCCGCCATGGCGCAGCCAGTCCGGCGGCCGCGGCGACAGCGCGCCGTCTCCGCGCACGAGCGCGTCGAAGAACAACCGCGGCGCGACGCGCTCGATCCGCGCAAAGTGCGCATCGAGCGGTTCGCTGTCGGCGAGCCGTTCCGGTTCGAGCGCATCCAGACGCAGCCCGTGCTGCCGCAGCAGATGCTGCGCCGGGCGGCGGAAGTAGTCGAGTACCTGCGCGAGCGCGAACGTCGCCGGCGCCGCCTCCGCCGTCGCGGCGGTACCATCGAGGAATGCGGGCGCGCTCATGCCCGATGCGCGCAGCAATGCCAGCAGATCGGCCCGGTACGAGAACAGCCGCGGGTCGCCCGCATCGAAGTAGCGCGCGTCGAACGGCTGCAGCGGGTGACGCACCAGCCACGGCCGCGGCGCCGCGTCTTCGGCGAGTCCGCGCAATCCGTGCGTGTCGTCGAGCAGCGCGAGCAGCTCGGCCAGCGGCGCGGCCGGGTTGCGCGGCTTGCCGTCGCGCACGCCCTCGCCGATGTAGCTCAGATGCAGAAGATCGCGCGCGGCCATGACGGTTTCGAGGAACAGATAACGGTCGTCGCTGCGCACGTCGCGATCGCCGAGCCGGCGGTGCGTCGCCATGAGATCGAGTCCCGCATCCGATCCGGCGCGCGGAAACTCGCCGTCGTTGAGGCCGAGCACGGCGACGACGCGGAACGGAATCGCGCGTTGCGGCACCATGCCGCAGACCGTCATGCCGCCGACGAGAAAGCGCTGCCGCTCCGACAGCGCGAGCAGCCGCTCGCGCAGCACGTCGCGCACCACGGTGAATTCGACGTCGACATCGATGCCAGCGTCGGCCGCGTCGTTCTCGAGGCTCTTGATCAGGCGACGCAGTTCGGCAAGCGCATCGCCGGCGGCCGCGTCGCCGAACTCGACGCGGAACAGCTGATCGACGAGCGTCTCGCAGCGCTTCGCCCAACTGCGCAGGCTGCGCCGCTGGGTCGCCTCGCGGCAGAGCTGCGCGAGTACCTGCAGCAGGCGGTCCAGCGCGCCGAGCACGTCGGCCTGCACGCCGTGAATGCCTTCGACCGGAACGATGACATCGCCGTCGGGCAGGGTGAGTGCGGCAGTCTCGCCGTCGCCGCCGCTGCCGAGCACGTAGCCGGCGAGCAGGCGATCCATGCCCCAGGCGAACGTGTGTTCCGCGATGGCCGGCACGCCGAGCCGCGCGCGGAAGTCCGGATCGAGCGCCCATGCCACGCGGCTGCGCGCGATCCAGCCCGACAGCAGTTCCACGCCGGACGCATCGAGGCCGAGTGCGCGCGCGATCTCGGTCACGCCGAGCAGATCGAGCACCTGCGCCGCGCTGAGCCGCGAGGACGGCAGGTCGAGCAGGTTCGCGAACGCGAGCAGCAGCGCATGGCTCTGCATCACGGGTACGTCGGCCAGGTGATACGGCAGCGGACCGTGCGCCCGGCCCGCCTCGCCGAACACCGCCGGCAGCAGCGCGACGTAGGCCTGGATGTCCGGCGCCATCACGACGATGTCCGACGGTTTCAGCGCCGGATTTTCTTCGCGCGCGCGCAGCAGCACGTCGCGCAGCACTTCGAGCTCGCGCAGCCGGGTGTGGCAGGCGTGCACGCGCAGGCTGCGATCCTCCCGCGCGTCGCGCTCGGGCGACGCCGGCGACAGCCGCTGCGGATCGAGCTGGCGAATGCTGTCCTGCAGCCGCGCGAGCCGCTGCATGGCGGTCGCCGGGCCCTCGTCTTCGCTGTGACGGATATCGACGGCGACGTCGTCGGCGCCCGCCAGCGCCAGCACGAAATGCTGGCCGAGCCGGCCCCAGCTCGCGAGCAGCGGATGGCCCAGCGACAGGAACTGCTCTTCGGCGTCGCCCGAAAACGCATCGAGCTGCGCGAGGCCTTTCAGATAGTCGCGCTCGGGCCGGAGCCCGGCCCAGTATTCGCGGCAGGGATCCGGCACGTAGAGCACGACCGGTCGCCGGCGCGCGACCGCGCGCAAGGCGGCGAACTCGGTCGGCGCGAGATGACTGATGCCGAACACGTGCAGCGGCTCGTCGGTCAGCACGTTCGCGGGCGCCTCGTCGAGACGGCGGATCAGCGTCGTCAGGCGCTCGCCGCGATGCGGCAGCGCGATGCCGGCGCGCACGCGGCGCCACAGCGGCGCGAGAAAGGTCGGCGCGGGCAGGTCGTCGCGGCCGGCTGCCCAGGCCTGCAGCCAGTCGGGCCGATACACGAGATAGCGCGTATAGATCGCCGCGATACGGTCGGCGAGCTGGAACCGTCGCCGCGGCGCATCGATCCCGCGCAGGTAGCCGCGTACCGTGGCGTCGTCGACGGACGGCAGGGCCTCGTGGATGCGCCAGCGCAGCGCTTCGCGGCGGTACGGCCGCAGCGCGATCGTCGACTCGTCGAGCAGTTGCCGCGCGAGCCGGTCCAGCCAGGCGCTCGGCAGCTCGATCTGCAGGTTCGCGGCGATGCCGCCGGCCCCGCGTTCGCGCGCGATCGCGCGCGCCAGCCACTGGCGGATGCCCGGATGCGCCGCGATCACGTCGAACGGCTGCAGCGGATGCGCCGGCGGCGCCGCGTCCATCAGGCTCAGCAGCGGCGGCAGCAGCGCCTCCAACCGGCTGGCGCGATAGACGATGATTCCGTGCTGCATGGACCCGCAGGGTTCGATGAGAGCGCGCAGACTAGCGCAACGGAGCGTGCCGCGGCGCGATCCGGCAACGGCCTCCACGCGACGTTAACCGCTGCGTCTGTCGGCGCGGTTACGCTGTGTCCACCGTCCCGGCCTTGACCCAGTGATCGATGAAGCTGACGGAATGGCACAACCGATGGCAGCCGCGGCCCTGGCTCGCGCTGGCGCTGTGGGCACTCGCGTCGCCGTCGCCCGCGGCCGAAACCGTGCCGCGTCACGCGCTGGAGCATCGCGCGCTGGTCGAACCCGACCGGGTCATCGCGGAAGTGTCGCCGCTGATCGACGCCGCACACGAACGCGGCGATCTGCGCGAACTGGCGCTGCTGCAGCTCGCACGCGCGAACGCCTGTCGCGTCATCGCCGACTGGAGCTGCCAGCGCGACGCCGGCAGCCGCGCGCGCGACGCGGCGGCAGCCACGAGCGATGAACTCCTGCTCGTGCGCGCCTTGCTCGCCGATGCGCGCGGCAGCATCGCCCTGCAGGACTTCTCGCGCGGCGAACGACTGCTCGGCGAAGCGCAGCGCGTGCTGCAGCTCCGCCCGCACCGGCTGCTCGAAGCCGACGTACACCTCGCGTACTCGAGCCTGAGCTATTCGCTCGGCAAGCACGCGCTCGCGATCGACTACGCCGACCGCGGCCTCGCCATCCTCGCCCGCGACGACGATCCGCCGATGCGCGTACGCCTGCTGCGCAATCGGGCGCGGGCCGAAGCGCAGCTCGGCGAAGGCGAAACCGCGGCGCGGACCCTGGCGCTCGCGCAGCAGACCATGGGCACGCTCGACGATCCGAAACTCCGCGCGGAGCTGCTGCTCGAGACCGCGCGCGTCGCGCACGGCAAGCACGACGTCGAGACGCAGGTGCGCAGCGGCACGGAGATGCTGGCGCTCGCGGCCCAGTTGAACAATGCGCAAGTGGCCGGACAGGCGCACGAAGTGCTCGGGCTCGCCGCCGGCATGACGAACCCGGACACCGCGGCGCGCGAACTGCGCCTCGCTCTCGAGGTGTTCCGGAAATTGAATCAGGGGCGCGAACAACTGCGCGTACTGCGCGAACTGATTCCAGTCGAGATTCACCGGCGTGCCGTCCGCAGCGAACTGGAATTGCTGATCCTGCGCGAGATCGAGCTGAGCCGCAGCCTCGAGGAAGCCGACCGTGCGAAGTCGTCGGCCGATTTCGACGCCCGCGTGAAATACGCGCAGAGCGAGTTCGAACTCGTGCGGCTCAAGCAGGAAGCCGATCTCGCTGCCGAGCGTGCGGCCGGCCTCGCGCACCGGAACCGTCTGACGATCGCGCTGATCGCATTGGCCGGCATCATGCTCGTCGTGCTCGCGACCTTCTTCGTGCTGCAGCTGCGCGCCAAACGCCATCTGCGCGCGGCCTACCTGCGTCACCGCGACAGCGAGCGGCGCTATCGCATGCTCGCGGACAACTCGCGCGACCTCGTCGTGCGCCTGCGCGCCGACGGACACCGGCTCTACGTGTCGCCGTCGGCGCAGGAAATGCTCGGCTGGACGCCCGAAGAGCTGGCCGAACCGCGCTGGGAACTCGTGCATCCGGACGATCACGTGCCGCTGCGCAACGCGATCGCGCGGCTCGTCGCCGAAGGCGGCACGGCAACCCTCACCTATCGCGCGCGGCATCGCGACGGTCATTATGTCTGGATCGAAGCGCTCGCCCGGCGCGTAGCAGCCGGCGATGCCGCCGGCGGTGCCGAGATCGTGTATTCGGGCCGCGACATCAGCGCGCGCGTCGCGGCCGAACAGGCGCTCGCCGAGACCCAGCGCCGCCTGCTGGCGGTCACCGACAACATTCCCGCACTGATTGCGCAGTTCGATGCGGAAACGCGCTATCGCTTCGTCAACGACTACTACCGCCGCGTGTTCAGGCTCGATCCGTCGCAGGTGCTCGGCCGCACGCTGGCCGACGTACAAGGCGAAGAGGCGAATGCGCTGGTGCGCCCGCACGTCGAGGCGGCGCTGCGCGGCGAGAGCGTGAGTTTCGAAGGCGAGATCGACCTTCAGGAGCGTCACTATCATTTCCAGTCGCACTACGTGCCGGATCGCGACGACACTGGCGAGGCGCGCGGTTTCTTCGCGCTGACCTTCGACATCACCGCACTGAAACAGGCGCAGCAGGAACTCGCGCGTCTCGCGCGCAACGACAGCATGACCGGCGTGGCGAACCGCCGTCAGTTCGACGAGCGCCTGGCCGTCGCGCTGTCGCGTGCGCAGCGGCGCCAGCGGCCGCTCGCGCTCTACTACCTCGACATCGACCATTTCAAGCGCATCAACGACACGCTCGGCCACGGCGTCGGCGACGAAGTCATCATCGAATTCGCACGACGCCTGAGCGCCTGCGTGCGCAGCGAAGACCTGGTCGCACGGCTCGGCGGCGACGAATTCATCGTGCTCGTCGAAGACGTCGACGGCCTCGCCGCCGCCGAAGCCATCGCCGCCAAGCTCGTCGTCGCGATGCACGACGACGTGGTCACGGGCAGCGGCGACATTCGCATCACCACCAGCGTCGGCGTCGTCGTCAGTAACGGCGCCGTCGACCCGATCCACCTCGTCGCACTCGCCGATCAGGCGCTCTATGCCGCAAAAAGCGCCGGACGCAACACCTATCGCATGCGCAGCACCGAAGTGCCGTCGGACGCAGCGCATACGAGCGAATCGTAGAAGGCGAACTGCCGCACCGCCGGTGCCGGATTTGGTTCACGAAGTCCGAAAGTCGGCCGGAAATGCCCCCCACCGCCACTTGCGCCGACTTATGCTCATTCGTAGCATAACCACACGCCGCGGATAGACCGCCGCACCCACACCGCATCGAGGGATTCTCATGCGCTTTCACTATCTCGTTTTCATCGGCCGCTTCGAGCCGTTCCACAATGGTCATCTCGCCGTGCTGCGCCATGCGCTCCGCATCGCCGGCAAGGTCATCGTGCTGATCGGTTCGGCCGGCAAACCGCGCAGCACGCGCAACCCCTGGAACGCCAACGAACGCGAAGTCATGATCCGCGCCGCCGCCGGCGCCGACGCGGAACGGCTGCTGCTGCAGCCGCTGGCCGACCACCTCTATAACGAAGCCGCCTGGATCGGCGCGGTGCAGCGCCAGGTAGCGACGGCGATCGCCGCCGACGGCGGCAGCGAGAGCTCCCGCATCGGACTCGTCGGACGCGACAAGGACGCGTCGAGCTACTATCTGCGGGAATTTCCGCAATGGGAATTGTGCAATGTGCAACATTGCGAAGTCCTGTCGGCGACCGAGATTCGCGAACACCTGTTCAGCGCCGACGAGGGCGGCCAGCTGCTGATCCGCGCCAACGTGCCGGCGCCGGTCGCGGCCATGCTCGAAGCGTTTCGCCGCACGCCGGGCTATGCACAGCTCGCGCGCGAATTCACGTTCCTGCGCAACTACAGGAAGGCCTGGGAACACGCGCCGTATCCGCCGACCTTCGTCACCGTCGATGCCGTCGTCGTGCACAGCGGTCATGTGCTGCTCGTGCGCCGCGGCGCCGAACCGGGCAGGGGACTCTGGGCGCTGCCGGGCGGCTTCGTGAACCAGGACGAGACCCTGCTCGACGCCTGCCTGCGCGAGCTGCGCGAGGAGACTCGCCTGAAGATCCCGGCACCGGTGCTCAAGGGTTCGCTCGCCGGCCAGCGCGTGTTCGATCATCCGGACCGCTCGCAGCGCGGCCGCACGATCACTCATGCATTCCATTTCGCGTTCGGCAGCGGCGACCTGCCGCCGGTGCGCGGCAGCGACGATGCGGCGAAGGCGCAGTGGCTGCCGCTGGCCGACGCGCTGAACCTCGAAGAGCAGTTCTTCGAAGACCATCATCACATCCTGCAGCACTTCCTCGGCATGAGCTGAAGCGCGCAGTGCACGTCGCGCGAACGTCGCTTCGCGCCGGCGCCGGACAGACCGGCGACCGTGGAGTCCGCGGAAGGAGTTTCCGTATGCGTCACCTCGACAACCTGATCCTCAACACCGACAGCTACAAGGCGAGCCACTGGCTGCAGTATCCGCCGCAGACCGAAGCGACGTTCTTCTACGTCGAATCGCGCGGCGGCGTATACGAGCGCACGGTGTTCTTCGGCCTGCAGGCGATACTCAAGGAATACCTGAGTGCGCCGATCACGCACGCGCACGTCGACGAGGCGCGCGATTTCTTCGCAGCGCACGGCGAGCCGTTCAACGAAGCGGGCTGGCGCCACATCGTCGATGCGCACGGCGGCCGGCTGCCGCTGCGCATCCGCGCAGTGCCGGAAGGCACCGTCGTACCGACGCATCACGCGCTGGTCACGATGGAATCGACCGATCCGGCCTGCTATTGGCTGCCGTCGTATCTCGAAACGCTACTGCTGCGGCTCTGGTATCCGGTCACCGTCGCCACGCAGAGCTGGCACCTCAAGCAGCTGATCAAGCGATACCTCGACCTGTCCAGCGACGATCCCGCCGCGCAGATCGGTTTCAAGCTGCACGATTTCGGCGCGCGCGGCGTATCGAGCGCGGAATCGGCCGGCCTCGGCGCCGCGGCCCATCTCGTGAACTTTCTCGGCACCGACACCGTATCGGGCGTACTCACGGCCCGCGCCTACTACGGCGAGCCCATGGCCGGCTATTCGATTCCGGCCGCGGAACATTCGACGATCACGAGCTGGGGCCGCGAGCACGAGGTCGAGGCGTACCGGAACATGCTGCGCCGGTTCGGCAAACCCGGTGCGATCGTCGCCGTCGTGTCGGACAGCTACGACATCTACACGGCGATCCGCGAGCACTGGGGCAAGACCCTGCGCGACGAAGTGATCGCGAGCGGCGCCACGGTCGTCGTGCGGCCCGACTCGGGCGATCCCGTCGACGTCGTGCACCAGTGCCTCGTGCTGCTCGATGAAGCGTTCGGCAGCACGCTCAACGGCAAGGGCTACAAGGTGCTCAACCACGTGCGCGTGATCCAGGGCGACGGCATCAACCCGAACAGCATCCGCGCGATTCTCGAACGCATCACGAAAGCGGGCTACAGCGCCGACAATCTCGCGTTCGGCATGGGCGGCGCGCTGCTCCAGGGCATCAATCGCGACACGCAGAAGTTCGCGCTCAAGTGTTCGGCCGCCAGGATCGCCGGAAGCTGGGTCGACGTATTCAAGGCGCCCCTGACCGACCCCGGCAAGCTGTCCAAGCGCGGCCGCCTCGCGTTGCTGCGCCACCGTGAATTCGGCAGCTGGCGTACCGTGCCGATCGACGAAACACTCGCGCGGCCCGAAGACCACACCCCCGAACCCGGCTGGGAGCACGCGCTCGAAACGGTCTGGGAAAACGGCGCACTGCTGCGCGACTGGACGTTCGCGCAAATCAGAGAGCGCAGCAATCAGTGAGGAGGACCGCAGGTTGGTGCCGCGCCGCAGGCGAAGCCCAACCTGCCGGTTTTCCGTTCAATCGAAATCGCGCGAGGTGCCGGTGATCTCGCGCACGCCGGAATCGCCGTCGCCGAAACCATCGCCGTCGTCGCGGGCCGGTTCATCGGCGCCGCCCTCGCCAGAGGACGTGCCGTCGCGCGCGGCGCTCCGTGCAGCGGCCTTGTCCCATCGGTTCTTGATCGGATTCGCGGTTTCCGCCGATTCGGCCGCGAGCACGAGGCTCGCTTTCACGTCTTCGGGCAGATCGGCCCAGTGGCAGTCGTCGAGCGCGCCCTGCATCGCGTAGAGCAGATTCAGGCTGGGCCGGAAGCCCGCGCGCTTGACCTTCATGAAAGTTTCGATGACCCCGGTCGCGCGCAGGTCGTCGATCGTGCGCACGCCGACCTGGCGCAGCCATGCCGCCGATTTCGGGCCGACGTTGCGGATTTTTTCGTTGCTTGCCATGTATTCCCCCAGACCATTTCCATGCCGGCGCGCCGGCATCCCCAGACAGCTCGCGCTAGATCTCGCCGCGCAGCGATGCGAGGAAGACGGCGCACAGGCGTTCCATGCCGATGCGGTCCTCGTCGTCGAAGCGTGCGGGCAACGGACTGTCGACATCCCAGACGCCGACGAGACCGCCCGCATCGTCGAACAGCGGCACGACGATTTCCGAGCGCGAAGCCGCATCACAGGCGATATGACCCGGAAACGCGTGCACGTCCTCGACGACCTGCGTCTCGCGCGTCGCGGCAGCCGTGCCGCACACCCCTTTGCCGAGCGCGATGCGCACGCAGGCCGGTTTGCCCTGGAACGGACCGACGACGAGTTCGGTGCCGTCGAAGAAGTAGAAGCCGCACCAGTTCAGACCGTCGACGCCGTTGAACACGAGCGCCGCGAAATTGGCCGCGTTCGCGATGCGGTCGCGCTCGCCGTGCAGCAGGCCGCGCATCTGCTCGTGCAGTCCCTGGTAGAGCTCGGTCTTGTCGGCAGCTTCCAGGGGCGCGAGCTCGAACATGGGCGGGTCCGGCGAAGGGGAGACGGCTAGTGTAAACGACGGGCGTGCCGCGTAGTCCGCGCCCACCGGCCGGCGAGTTCGCCGGGCGCCTCCGCCTCCGTCGCGGCGACACGCAGGGTCGGGATGGCACAAGGGGTCGGGCTGGTCCAGTGCGGACGATGTGACGGGCGGGCAAGCCCGCGGCCCGCGCGGACCCGTCAGCAGAGCCCGATGCGATACTGCGCGATGCGCTACCTCCTTCGCGGAACGATTCCGGCATGACACGCAGCGTCTTCATCACCGGCACCGACACTGGCATCGGCAAGACCCGCGCGAGCGTCGCGCTGCTGCGCGCGCTCGCCGCAGCGGGCGTCCGCGCCGTCGGCATGAAACCGGTCGCGAGCGGCTGCGAGTGGATCGACGGGCGCTGGAGCAACGAGGACGCACGCGCGCTGATCGCCGCGTCGGCGCAGCCGCCCGCCTACGACCACTGCAATCCCTACGCATTGCGCGACGCCGTCGCGCCGCACCTGGCCGCGGCGGCGCAGGGTGTCGCGATCGAACTCGAGCCGCTGCAGGCAGCCTATGCGACCCTGGCCGCAACGGCCGATTGCGTCGTCGTCGAAGGCGCCGGCGGCTGGGCCGTTCCGCTCGGTCCGCGACTCATGCAAGCCGATATCGTGCGCAGCCTGCGGTTGCCCGTGATCCTCGTCGTCGGCCTGCGGCTCGGTTGCATCAATCACGCGCTCCTGAGCGCGCGCGCGATCCGCGCCGACGGCTGCCCCCTGCTCGGCTGGATCGGCAACGCGATCGACCCGGTGCAACCGCTTCAGTCCGACAATGTCGCGACCCTGCACGAGCGGCTCGAAACCCCGTGCCTGGGCCTGATCGCGCATGGCGCCGCCGATGCGCCGCTCGCCGCGGCCGTTGCGGCATTGCATCGGTCGTAGGCCGCGGGGAGCCGCGGCCGCACCGCAGCGTCGCGGCGTCCGGGCATGCGATGCGGCGGCTTCGTTCCACGCTCTCGGCAACGTGAAGACCTATACATTGCGGTCCGACTGCGGTTCACCGCAGCCTGCCGCGCCAGGCGCTCCGTTCGGCGCAGGCGAACCCCTGTTCCGCACAAAGCCGACACGACTTCCGGCATGCGAATCAGCGCACAATTGGCGCAATACTGCCGCGTTCCGATTGGCCTACCGCTGCGACGCCATAGGGGCGCCGCCATGGAAGATCACGCATCGCCGGAGCATCTCATGCTGCGCACCGCCCGCTTCGTTCGTCCCTCCCTTTCCCTGCTCGCACTGACGATCGCCGTCGCCGTCTCGACGACCGCGCACACGCAAGGCCCGCCGGGCGGCGAGATGCCGCCGACCATGGTCGAGGCGGCCAAGCCGCGCGTCGAATCGATCAACGAAACCCTGGCCGCCGTCGGCACCTTGCGCGCCGACGAAGCCGTGACCGTGCGCCCCGAAGTCGCCGGCCGCATCGAGGCGGTGCTGTTCGAGGAAGGCCAGAAAATCGCGAAAGGCGCGCCGTTGTTCCGGCTCGACGCGAGCCTGGTCCAGGCCGATGTCGCCGAAGCCGAAGCCAATGCCGCGAACAGCGGCCGCGAACTCAAGCGCGCGCAGGATCTGTCCGGCCGCAAGCTCATCGCCCCCTCCGACGTCGACACCAAGCGTGCGCAGGCCAAGGTCGACGAAGCCAAGCTCGCGTCGTCGCGCACACGCCTGGGCAAGACCGAGATCCGCGCTCCGTTCGCGGGCACGACCGGCCTGCGCAAGGTCAGCCCGGGCGAGTACGTGAACATCGGCGATGCGCTCGTCGACTTCGTCGCGCTCGACACGCTCAAACTCGATTTCAGCCTGCCCGAGGTGTATCTCGGCCGCTTCCGGCCGGGCCAGAAGATCACCCTGGGCGTCGACGCGCAGGGCACGCGCCGCTTCGACGGCGAGGTCTATGCGATCGCGCCGCAGGTCGATCTCGCGACACGCTCGGTCACCTTGCGCGCACGCGTGCCGAATGTCGACGGAACGCTGTTTCCGGGCCAGTTCGCCAAGGTCTCGCTCGAAATCGGTTCGCGCGACAACGCGCTGCTGGTGCCGGAACAGGCGCTATGGCCCCAGGGCAGCAAGCAGCAGGTCTACGTGATCCGCGACGGCAAGGCCGAACTCGTCGAAGTGAAGACCGGGCTGCGCAAGCCCGGCTTCGTCGAGATCGTCAGCGGCGTCACGGCGAACGACGAGGTCATCAGCGCGGGCCAGATGAAGATCGGACCGGGCATGAAAGTGCAGGCCGCGCAGCAGACCGCAGCACCCGCGGCGCAGCCCGCGCCGGCCCACTGAGGACGAGCCGCCATGGTCCTCTCCGACATCTCGATCCGTCGCCCGGTCTTCGCGACGGTCGTCAATCTCGTCGTGCTGCTCATCGGCATCATCTGCTACGACCGCCTCGCGGTACGCCTGATTCCCAAAGTGGACACGCCGGTCGTCACGGTCGCGACGGCGTATCCCGGCGCGAGCGCGCAGGTCGTCGAATCGACGATCACGACGCCGATCGAAGAACAGCTCTCGGGCATCGAAGGCATCGACTACATCGGTTCGGTGTCGCGCGAGGAATCCTCGCAGATCACCGTGCGATTCCGCCTCGACCGCGATCCGGATTCCGCCGCCGCCGACGTGCGCGACCGTGTCGCGCTCGCGCGCGACTTCCTGCCGCAGGAAGCGCGCGAGCCCGTCGTGCAGAAGCAGGAAGCCGACGCGCAGCCCATCATCTATCTCGCGTTCTCGTCGGACCGCCACGCCGAACTCGAGATCGCCGACATCGCCGAACGCCTCGTCAAGGATCGCGTGCAGAACATCGCGGGCGTCGCGCAGGCGCAGGTCTACGGCAACAAGTACGCGATGCGCCTGTGGCTCGATCCGGCGCGGCTCGCCGCGTATTCGATGACGCCGGCCGACGTCGAGGCGGCGCTGCGCCAGCAGAACGTCGAGATTCCGGCGGGCCGCATCGAAGGCACGCAGCGCGAGTTCGCCGTGCTGTCGGAAACCGACCTGAAGACGCCGGAGCAATTCGGCGCGATCGTGCTGCGCACCGGCGCCGACGGCTACGCGGTGCGCGTGCGTGACGTCGCGCGCGTCGAGCTCGGCGCCGACCAGGCGCGCTTCCGTGCACGCTACAACGGCCGCAACGCCGTGCCGCTCGGCGTGGTGAAGCAGGCCACCGCCAATCCGCTCGCGATCTCCGAAGGACTGCACAAGCTGCTGCCGGAAATCACGCGCACCTTGCCCGAGGGCATGAAGGTCGAGATCGCCTACGACTCGACCATCTTCATCGACCGCTCGATCGACGAGGTCTACACCACGATCGCCGAAGCCATGATCCTCGTCGTCATCGTGATCTTCCTGTTCCTGCGATCCGCCCGTGCGACCTTGATCCCGATCGTGACGATTCCGGTGTCGCTGATCGGCGCGTTCGCGGTGATGTATCTTTTCGGCTTCTCGATCAACACGCTGACCCTGCTCGCGATGGTGCTCGCGATCGGCCTCGTCGTCGACGACGCGATCGTGATGCTGGAGAACATCTACCGTCACATCGAGGAAGGCATGCCGCCGATGCAGGCGGCACTGAAGGGATCGAAGGAAATCGGATTTGCGATCGTCGCGATGACACTGACGCTCGCGGCGGTTTATGTTCCGCTCGCGTTCTCGACGGGCCGCACGGGGCGCCTGTTCATCGAGTTCGCGCTGACCCTCGCCGGTGCGGTGATCGTGTCGGGCTTCACCGCGCTCACGCTGTCGCCGATGATGTGCTCGCGCCTGCTCAAGCATAGCGAGAAGCACGGCAAGGCCTACGAATTCGGCGAGAAGGTGCTGAACGGTCTGCAGTCGCGCTACGAGCGCACGCTGCGCTGGAGCCTGCGCCAGCGCGCGCTCGTGTTCGGCGCGGCCGGCATCGTGTTCGCGGGTCTGCTGGGGATTTTCCTGTTCAAGCTGCTGCCGAACGAACTCGCGCCGCAGGAAGACCAGGGCCTCGTGATCGGCTTCGGCATGGCGCCGGAAGGCTCGACGCCGGAATACACCGACGGCTACGCGCGTCAGATGGAAGCGACCTTCGCGCAGCTGGACGGCGTCGACCGCTATTTCCAGATCGTCGGCTTCCCCACCGTGACACAGACCATCGGCTTCGTCGGCCTCAAGGACTGGTCCGAACGCAGCCAGCCGGCCAGCACCTACCAGGGCATGCTGTTTCCGCAGTTCATGAACATCCCGGGCATCATGGCGTTCCCGGTATTGCCGCCGCCGCTCGGCGCCGACGATTTCGGACAGCCGATCTCCTTCATCGTGCAGACCACCGGCACCTGGGAAGACCTCGAGAAGATCAGCGACGGCCTGCTCGCGAAGATCCGCGAGAACCCGAAGCTCACGAACGCGGACACTGACCTCAAGCTCAACAAGCCGCAGCTGCGCATCGAGATGGACCGCGACAAGGTCGCCACGGTCGGCGCGAGCGTCGACGAAGTCGGCCGCACGCTCGAAAGCCTGCTCGGCGGACGCCAGGTCACGCGTTTCAAGCGCGGCTCGGAGCAGTACGACGTAATCGTGCAGGTCGACAACGAAGGCCGCCGCGTGCCCGAGCAGCTCAGCACGATCTACGTGCGCGGCGCCGACGGCGGCATGATCCAGATGGCAAACCTCGTCAGCGCGAACGAAGCGGTCGCGGCAAAGGAGCTCAACCATTTCAACCGTCTGCGCTCGGCCACGATCAGCGCCGGTCTCGCACCGGGCTACAGCATGGGCGAAGCGCTCGACTGGCTCTCCGGCGCGGTCAAGGAAGTCGCGTCCGACGCGCAGTACGACTTCAGCGGCCAGTCGCGCGAATTCCGCGAATCCTCCAGCGCGTTCATCGTGCTGCTCGCGCTCGCGCTCGTGTTCATCTACCTCGTGCTCGCCGCACAGTTCGAGAGCTGGATCGATCCGCTGATCATCCTGTTCTCGGTGCCGCTCGCCGCGTTCGGTGGTCTCGCCTGCCTCGTCATCGTGAACTGGGTCGCGGCGACCGGGCTCACGCACCAGGTCGGCAGCTGGAACATCTATACGCAGATCGGCCTGATCACGCT
>CAMLSI010000034.1 GCA_946482585.1 uncultured Lysobacteraceae bacterium | reverse complement strand
GAACCGCAAGTTCGTGCGCATGTCGCTCGGCGGCGTCCGCGACGAGGCCGAGATCCGCGGTCACCGCCGGACCTACATCGGTTCGATGCCGGGCCGCATCGTGCAGAACATGACCAAGGCGGGTACGCGCAATCCGCTGTTCTTGCTGGACGAAATCGACAAGATGTCGATGGACTTCCGCGGCGACCCGTCGTCGGCACTGCTCGAAGTGCTCGATCCGGAACAGAACAACGCGTTCAACGATCATTACCTCGAAGTCGACCTGGATCTGTCCGAGGTCATGTGGATCGCGACGGCGAATTCGCTGAACATTCCGGCGCCGCTGCTCGATCGCATGGAGGTCATCCGCATTCCGGGCTATACGGAAGAGGAAAAGATCAACATCGCGAAGCGCTACCTGTTGCCGAAGCAGATCAAGGCCAACGGTCTCAAACCCGAGGAAATCAGCGTCGAGGAAGAGTCGATCCGCGACATCATCCGCTACTACACGCGCGAATCGGGCGTGCGCAACCTCGAGCGCGAGATATCGAAGGTCTGTCGCAAGGTGGTCAAGGAACTGTCGCTGCGCGAGAGCCTCGCGAAAGAGGAAAAGAAGGACAAGCCGAAGTCGAAAGGCAAGGTTGCGATCAAGCCGACGACCGTGCGCATCGACTCGTCCAACCTCGATCAGTATCTCGGTGTCCAGAAGTTCACTTTTGGTCGCGCAGAGCTGCAGAACGAAGTCGGTCTCGTCACGGGTCTGGCCTGGACGCAAGTCGGCGGCGACCTGCTCAGCATCGAAGGCACCGTTGTGCCGGGCAAGGGCAAGCTCATACACACGGGGCAGCTCGGCGACGTGATGCAGGAGTCGATCCATGCGGCGCTCAGTGTCGTGCGCGGACGTTCCGACCGCCTCGGCGTCGATCCGGAGTTCCATCAGAAGTACGACATCCATATCCATGTGCCCGAGGGCGCGACGCCGAAGGATGGTCCGAGCGCGGGTATTGCCATGTGTACCGCGCTGGTGTCGGCATTGACGAAGGTGCCGGTGCGTTCCGAAGTCGCGATGACCGGCGAGATCACGCTGCGCGGCCGCGTGCTGCCGATCGGCGGCCTCAAGGAAAAGTTGCTTGCAGCGCACCGCGGGGGAATCACGACGGTGATCATCCCCGAGGAAAACAAGAAGGATCTCGTCGACATTCCCAAGAACGTCACGGAAACCTTGGAAATCCATGCGGTTCGCTGGATCGACGAAGTGCTCGACATCGCACTCGAGCGACCGCTGACGCCGGTGCAGAAAGCTGAGCCCGGCGCGGAGAAAGCGGCTGCCGAGAGCAAGCGGGACGACAACGCCGACCCGCAGCCGGTACGCCCGCACTGAGCGTCGGCCTGCGTGGATGTCGGCAAAACGGCGGCCGGGTGCCGCCGTTTTTCTTTGCGCATGATTGTTCCGGACGCGTCCGCCGCCGCCGCCGATAGCACGGTCGAGAACGCAAGAAAAGCCCGCAAAATGGCTCCAGACCTTATGTTGCGTGCCTACTAGGCCGCTGGTATAAAGGCCGGGACGTGGTCCGAGTGACTGCAAAGGTCCGGGCGATCACGGGGTCCGCGAAGCGCACTTTCCGAAGAATTGCCCGGTGTTCCAGGGACAGAGTCGTTTCGCCACAGAACAAGCGTAGCGGGTCGCAGTTTCCGAGAGGGATTGTTAAATGAACAAATCAGAATTCGTGGGTGCGGTTGCCGATACCGCCGAGTTGACCAAGGTTGATGCCGCCAAAGCCGTCGACGCGATGGTCGAAGTCATCACCAAGGCGCTCAAGAAGGGCGACACCGTCTCCCTCGTCGGCTTCGGTACCTTCGCGGTGCGCAAGCGCGCCGCGCGTACCGGACGCAATCCGCGTACGAACGAAGAGATCAAGATCAAGGCGTCCAAGAACCCGGCCTTCAAGGCTGGCAAAGCCCTCAAGGATGCCCTAAACTAATCGGCTCCCGCGAGGGGTGCTTAGCTCAGCGGTAGAGCGTCTCCCTTACACGGAGAGGGTCGGGGGTTCGAAACCCTCAGCACCCACCAATGCCGTGGAGTGGTAGTTCAGTCGGTTAGAATATCGGCCTGTCACGCCGAGGGTCGCGGGTTCGAGTCCCGTCCACTCCGCCACGTTTTGAAGGGCGCCGCATCAGGCGCCCTTTTTTCTATCCGGCTTGCGGTCGAGTCCGTACGGCCGGGGACGCAGGTGGCAGCACTTTTTCGGTGCTGTCGCGGAACACCACCAAAGTTCAGGCAAGCCTCATGTTGCAATCGCTGCGAGACAAGACTTCCGGACTGATAGCGAAAATCGTGCTCGGCGCGCTGATTTTCGTGTTCTCGTTCTTCGGCATCGAATCGTATTTCATGGGTCGCAACGAGACCTGGGTGGCCAAGGTCGACAAGACCGAAATCTCGGCCGACCAGTTCCGCGAGCGTTTCCAGAACTACCGCCAGAACATGCTGCAGCGTTTCAGCGGCCAGGTCGATCCGGCCATGCTCGAGCGGCCCGAGATCAAGCGTCAGGTCCTCGATGCGCTCGTCGACGAGCAGTTGCTGCTGAATGCGAACGAGAAGCTCGGCGTCGTCATCACCGACGATCGCGTCCGCGAACTCATTCGCTCGATTCCGCAGTTTCAGGTCGACGGCAAATTCGACGAAGCCGCGTACCGCGCGACGCTCGTCGGCATCAGCAAGTCGCCGATGCAGTTCCAGGAAGAACGCCGCCAGGCGCTCGCTGCGGACGAACTGCGTTCGCTGATCGGTTCCATCGGCATCGTGACTCCGCACGACATCGACGCGCATATCCGCCTGCGCGACCAGACGCGCGATCTGCGCACACTGACGATTCCGAAGCCGTCCGACGTGCCGAAGATCGACGACGCCGAAGTCGAGAATTTCTACAAATCGCATGCGTCCGAATACATGACGGCCGAGCAAGTCTCGCTCGACTACATCGAGTTCGATGCGAAGGCGGTCAAGGTCGACGAGACACCGGACGAATCGACCCTGCGCGAACGCTACGAGAAGGAAAGGTCGCGCTACCTGACTCCGGAACAGCGTCTGGCTTCGCACATCCTGATCACGGCCAAGGGCGGTGATGCCGATGCGCAGAAGGCCGCGCTGGCGAAGGCGCAGCAGATCGTCAAGAGCATTCGCGACGGCAAGGACTTCGCCGCCGCCGCGAAGGAATCGTCGGAAGACCTGGGTTCCAAGGCGCAGGGCGGCGATCTCGGCTGGATCGAAAGCAGCGTCGTCGATCCGGCGTTCGAGTCCGCTCTGTTCGCGATGAAGAAGGGCGACGTGTCCGATCCGGTGCTGTCGGGCGAGGGCTACCACATCATCCAGCTGCGCGACGTCCGCGAGCGCAAGGAAAAGACCTTCGACGAGGTCAAGGCGGAACTCGCCAAGAGCTACCTCGAAACGGAGCGCGAACGCCTGTTCAGCGAACTCGCCGGCAAGGTCGCCGACGAAAGCCTGTCCGATCCGGGTTCGCTCGCGCCGGCAGCGAAAGTCGCCGGCGTCGAAGTCCAGAAGTCGCCGCTGTTCTCGCGTGCGGGCGGCACCGGCATCGCGGCGAATCCGGCCGTGATCAAGGCGGCGTTTTCCGACAGCGTGCTCGTACAGGGCAACAATTCGGACCTGATCGACCTCGGTACCGATCACAAGCTGATCGTGCGCATCGCCGAACACAAGCGCAGCGAACAGCGCCCGCTCGACGAAGTGCGTGAAGACGTGCGTGCGCGTCTCGTGCGCGATGCCACGGCGAAGCAGGCGCGCGAGCGCGCCGATGCGCTGCTGGAGCGTCTGCGCAAGGGCGAAACGCTCGAAGCCATCGCGACGGAACTCAAGCTCAGCGTAGCGGACGCCAAGGGCACCGGCCGCTCGGCGGCGAACGTCGATTCGCGCATCACGGCGGCGGCGTTCAAGCTGCCGCGTCCGGCCGAAGGCAAGTCCGAGTACGGCAACGTCTCGCTGATCGACGACGCCTATGCGTTGTTCGCGCTCGACAAGGTCAACGACGGCGACGTGGCGAAGGTCGACGACGCCGGCCGCGAAGCCGTGCGCAATCAGCTCCAGAGCATCAACGCAATGGTCGCGACCGCAAACTTCGTCGCGTCGCTGCGCAAGTCGGCGAAGATACAGATCGCCGAAGAACGCATGCAGTGATCGTTGCGCGACGGTTTCCGGACCGCTTCGCGCTACAACGAAAAAGGCCGCCGAAAGGCGGCCTTTTCGTCGTCCAGGTACGCTCCGGTCAGATGCCGGTCATGCCGAGAATGTTGTAGCCCGCATCGACGTAGGTGATTTCGCCGGTAATGCCGGCGGCGAGGTCCGAGCACATGAACGCGGCCACGTTGCCGACGTCGTCGATCGTCACGCTGCGGCGCAGCGGCGCATGTTCCTCGACGTGATCGAGCATCTTGCGGAAGTTGGAGATGCCGGCCGCGGCCAGCGTCTTGATCGGGCCGGCCGAGATCGCGTTGACGCGCGTGCCTTCGGGGCCGAGGTTGAACGCGAGGTAGCGTACGCAGGCTTCGAGGCTGGCCTTCGCCAGACCCATCACGTTGTAGTTCGACAGCGCGCGCTCGGCGCCGAGATAGCTCAACGTCAACACCGAACCGTTGCGGCCCTGCATCAGCGGACGCGCCGCTTTCGACAGCGCAGCGAGGCTGTAGCTCGACACGTCGTGAGCGATCGCGAAGCTCTCGCGCGTGAGGCCTTCGAGGAATTGGCCCTGCAGCGCTTCGCGCGGCGCAAAGCCCACCGAATGGACGAGGATGTCGAAGCCGTCCCACTGCTTGCCGAGTTCGGCGAACAGCGTCTCGATCTCGGCGTCGCTGGCCACGTCGCACGGCAGCACGATGTTGCTGCCGAAGGTGTTCGCGGCTTCGTCGACGCGATCGCGCAGACGCTCGTTCTGATAGGTGAAAGCGAGCTGCGCGCCTTCGCGGTGCATCGCGTTGGCGATACCCCAGGCAATGGAACGCTGGCTGGCGATGCCGACGATCAGGGCGCGCTTGCCGTGCAGAAAACCCATGGAACCTCCCGTTGCGAAAAGAATTCATGCTGCAACGACGCAGTGTAGCGGTTTGCCGCCGGTGCTGCCCGAACGGGCGTTTGGCGCAAGCGGCGGGCGCGCGCCGGCAGGCTCAGTCCACTGCCTGGATGAAGAGCTTCTGCCCGGGCTTGAGCTGCGCCTTTTCGCCGAGCTTGTTCCAGCGGCGCAGATTGGTCACGGTGACTTTGTGTGCTTTTGCAAGCGTCCACAAATTGTCGCCGCTCTTCACGGTGATCGTGGCGGCATTGCGCTGCTGCGCCTCGGGCGACAGTGGAACCGGCGGCGGCGCAGTGCCCACGTTCTTGCCGAGCGCGGACGGCAGGAATACGGTCGTGCCGGCGGCGAATTCACGCGCGGGATCCACGCCATTGGCGGCGCCGACGAGGTCGATCGGCACGGCGGCCGCGCCGGCGAGTTCCTCCACGCCGCGACGTTCGCGCAACTTGACCGCATCCCAGGTGCTCCAGGCGCTAGGCGCGAGCTGGGTATAGCGCTGCTGGAAGCGCGACAGCGCCGGCTTGGGCAGCAGCAGATGCATCGGCGATGACGCGGAAATGCGCGACTGGCGATGCCCAGCGTTGTAGCGGCGCAGCGTTTCTTCGGGCACGTCGGCGAGACGCGCGGCGACGCGCATGTCGATCGGCGCGGTCAGCGTGACACGGACGAGATGATCGTCGGGGGCGGGTTCGGGCAGGGTCACGCCGAAGCGCTTCGGATCGTTGATGACGCAGCCGAGCGCGAGCAGTTTGGCGAGATGGTCATGCGTGATCGGCGACAGCTTCAGGTTTGCGATGTCCTCGCGGCTCAGGGCCGAGCGGTTTGCCTGCAGCAGCTTCTTGACGCGGTATTCGCCGGCGTTGAACGCCATGTCGACGAGGCGCCAGTCGCCGAATTCGTCCTGGTAGCGTTTGAGCATGCCGACCGCGGCGCTGCTCGACGCCCAGGCGTCGAGGCGGCCGTCGTAGTGCCGTGAAACCTGCAGCCCGACCGCGCGCGCCGTGTCCGGCATGAACTGCCACATGCCGGCTGGCATGCCGCTGCGCCCGACCACCGGCTCGTAGTGGCTTTCGAGATACGGCAGCAGCGCGAACTCGCCGGGCAGGTCCTGTAGTTCGAGCTCGTCCAGCACCAGCATCAGGAACGGCAGCGCACGCTTGAGCGACGCGGCGAAACGGTCCGGGCCTTGCGTGTAGGTGCGCGCCCAGCGCTGCACCGCAGGGCTGTATTCGCAGCCGGGCATCGCGAAACGCGTGCGCAGACGATTCCAGACCGATGCGGTCGCGTCGGGCGTCGGTTTCGCTCCGCTGGACTCGGGCGGCGGCGCAAGCGGCACGTCGATGCGTTCGGGCGGCGCGATGCGCAAATCCAGCGGCGGCAGCGACGTCGTCGTCGGAATGGCCGAGTGCTCGCCCGACGGCTGCTTGGGGGCGGTCGCGCACGCGGCAAGCAACAGCGCCGGCATCAGCGCGGCGAGTCGGGCCAGGCGCCGGCGCGTCACCATGTCGGCGGTACCCGGAACTGATCCTTGCCGCGACGCAACGCCGCGAAGCGGTCGATGCGTGCACGTGCCGGAATGCCGTGGCGCTCGCCCCAGGCGACGACGGCGGGTTCGTCAACGCGCAGGAACGGATTCGTCGCGCGTTCTTTGGCGATCGTGCTCGGCAGGCTCGGCGCGCGCGAGGCGCGCAGGCTGCGGACCTCGTCGATGCGCGCGCGCAGCTTCGCATTGTCCGGCTCTACCGTCGCCGCGTAAGCGCAGTTGGCCCAGGTGTATTCGTGGGCGCAGCAGACTGCCGTTTCGGGCGGCAGCGCGGCGAGGGCGTCGAGCGAGGCCAGCATCTGCGCCGGCGTACCCTCGAACAGCCGGCCGCAGCCGACACTGAACAAGGTGTCGCCGCAAAACAGCAGGCCGCCGCCGTGATAGCCGATGTGGCTGCGCGTATGCCCGGGCAGATCGATCACGCGCAAACGCAGGCTCGGCACTGCAAGGTCGACGGTATCGCCGCCGGTCACCCGATGCGTCGCCTCGCCGATTCTCCCGTCGGCCGGCGCGAACACGTCGACCTCGTACTGCGCGCGCAGCGCGGCGACGCCGCCGATGTGATCGTCGTGATGATGCGTGACGAGAATCGCGCGCAGGCGCAGGTCGAGCCGGCGCAGCGCATCAACGATCGGGCCCGCGTCGCCCGGGTCGACGGCCACGGCGTTGCTGCCGTCGTGGACCAGCCAAAGATAGTTGTCGTCGAAGGCGGGAACGGGCTCGAGGTGCAGCACGGCATTCTGGCGGACAGATCGGGACGGCGGACTATAGCGGCGGTCCGCGCGGTGCTCGTTAAGCCCGCTTAACGCCGTCGCGGGCGTCGGCAGGATCCGGGCCGCGGGACAAGCCGGCACGACTTGGCGCAGAATTCGTGTTCCCTGACGTGCCCGCCCTATGCTCCTCCATCCCCAGTCGCCTTCTACTACTGACGCGCTGCGTGCCGTCTTCGCGCAGGAGCGCGTTGCGCTCGCGCCCGAGTGCGCCGGCGTATTCGGGCGGCAGGGGCTGTTCATCGGATGCGATGCGGAATTGGCCGAGCATATGGCGACACCGATGCTCGGACGGCGCGTAGGGTTGCACGTGCTGTCGCCGGATTGCCTCGGCGGCGACGCGCGCTGTGCACCCGGCGAACTGCCGTTCGCCGACGACAGCTTCCGCCTCGTCGTGCTGCAGCATGCGTTCGAACGCATCGACGACGCGGCGGCGTTGCGCACCGAAATCGCACGCGTGCTCGAACCCGGCGGGATCGCGATGGTCATCGGCTTCGCGCGCTTCGGGATCTGGCGGCCCTGGCTGGCCCTGCGTGAGCGGCGGTCGACGCGATACGCGTCGGCGCTGTCGTGGCGGCGCGCGCTTGCCGCATGCGGCGTCGATGTCTACGCGCAGCGCCGCATCGGTCACGCATTTTTGGTCGTGCGCGGCACGCCATTGCGCGTTCCGCCCGTTTTGCGCCCGAGCTGGCTGCTGCTCGCCCGCAAGCGCAGCACGGCGGCGCTCGCCGCGCGCCATCCGGTCGCGCTGCGTCAGCGCCCGGTCCGTACCAATCTCGCCTCCGGCACCCAACGCGCGAGCGCATGAGCGATTCTTCCGTGGTCCACGTATTCACCGACGGCGCGTGCCTCGGCAATCCCGGCCCTGGCGGCTGGGCTGCGTTGCTGCGCTACGGCGCGGTCGAAAAGATGATTTCCGGCGGCGAAGCCGACACCACGAACAACCGCATGGAACTCATGGGCGCGATCGCCGCGCTCGAAGCCTTGACGCGACCCTGTGGCGTGCGCATCACGACCGACTCGCAGTACGTCAAGCAAGGCATGCAGCAGTGGCTTGCGCGCTGGCAGGCCAACGGTTGGCGCACGTCCGACAAGAAGCCGGTCAAGAACCAGGACCTTTGGGAACGGCTCGCCGCCGCCGTCGCGCGCCATCGCGTCGAATGGTTCTGGACGCGCGGCCACTCGGGCCATCCCGACAACGAACGCGTCGACCGCGCCGCGCGCCTCGCCGCCGAACGCCAGCAGAAGCAGGAAGCCTGATGCGACAGATCGTGCTCGATACGGAAACCACGGGCCTGGACGCCGGGCGCGGCCATCGCCTGATCGAACTGGGCTGCGTAGAACTGCTGTCGCGCCGCGTCAGCGGCAGCCACTACCACCGCTATCTGAATCCCGAGCGCGACATCGATGCGGGCGCTCAGGCCGTGCATGGGATCAGCATCGAGTTCCTTGCCGACAAGCCCCGCTTTGCCGATATCGCGGCCGAGTTCCTCGGCTACGTCAAGGGCGCGGAACTCATCATCCACAACGCCGCGTTCGACGTCGGCTTCATCGATGCGGAGCTCGCGCGGCTCGGGCCGGAATTCGGCAGGCTGTCCGACCACGCGACCATCCTCGATACGCTCGCACTCGCGCGCGAGATGTACCCGGGCCAGCGCAACAGCCTCGATGCGCTGTGCAAGCGCCTGGACATCGACAACAGCCATCGCGAACTGCACGGCGCGCTGCTCGACGCCGAGATTCTCGCCGACGTCTATCTCGCGCTGACCGCGGGGCAGGGCGCGCTCGACTTCGCGGTCGAGGCCGAAATGCCCCAGACGCAGGTCGCCGCGCTTCAGATATCGGGCGAACGGCCGCCGGTGCGCGTGATTGCGGCCGATGCCGCCGAACTCACGGCGCACGAGGCGCGCCTTGCCGCGATCGACAAGGCCAGCAAGGGCGCCTGCGTCTGGCGCCGCCTCGAGCCGGCTGCAGCCTGAGTCGCGCGATCCGGCACGTGTTCGTGTCAGGGCCGGCCGTCGTTCTGCGTAACAGGCAGTGACCCCGGACGTTGTCGCGTAGCCGGCAGCCCCGGAATTCCGGTCGCGAATGCCCGTGGCATAATCGGCCGGCACGCCCAGCAGCCGCCAGGGCGTTCGCCTGAATGGGGAGTTCGGCGATGAGACTGCGTACGTGGATCGTTGCAGTGTGCGTATTCCTGTTGCCCGGTGCGCTGTCCGCTTCGGCGGTCGATGCGATTGCGGCGCACAAGCATCTCGGCGTCGCCAGTTGTTCCAACAGCGTCTGTCACGGCGCCTCGCAGGTATTCCGCGAATCGCACGTGATGCAGAACGAATTCGCGGTCTGGCAGGAAACCGATCCGCATGCGAAGGCGTATGCGATCCTCGAGCGGCCGGCTTCGCAGGACATCGCGCGCAAGCTCGGCCTCGGCAACGCGACCGAAGCGAAGATCTGCCTCGACTGCCACGCCGACAACGTGCCCGCGGCACAGCGCGGCGAGCGATTCCAGATCAGCGACGGCGTCGGCTGCGAGGCCTGTCACGGCGGCGCGGAGCAATGGCTCAACGCGCATGCGGACAAGAGCGTCAAGCACGCCGACAATCTCGCGAAGGGCATGTACGCGACCGACGATCCGGTTCGCCGCGCGGAGCTCTGCCTGTCGTGCCACATGGGCACGAAAGACCGCATGATCACGCATCGCATCATGGGAGCGGGTCATCCCCGGCTCGCGTTCGAACTCGATACGTTCACCTGGCTCGGCCGGCCGCACTACGCCATCGACGCTGACTGGATCGAGCGCAAGGGCGAATTCAGCGGCGCGCGCGACTGGGCCGTCGGACAGGGCGTGGCCGCGGCCAACCTGCTCGATCAGCTCACCGATCCGAAAGCCGGCATGCAGGGCATCTTCCCGGAACTCGTGCTGTTCAATTGCTTCGCGTGCCACAAGCGCATGTCGGACAAGACCTGGGGGCCGCGTCAGGGCACTGGACTCGGGCCCGGCGTGGTGCGGCTCTACGATGCGAACCTCGTGATGTTCCGCCACGTGCTGGCCGCGGTCGACAAGCCCGCCGAAGCGCGCGTGCTCGAACAGACGCGTGCGCTGCATCGCGCGACGACCGAAAGCCGCGACGCCACGCTCGCGGCTGCGAAGCGCCTGCGCGCGACGCTGGCCGAACTGCTGCCACGCGTCGCGCAGCACAAGTTCGACGAAGGCAGCCTCAACGCGATACTGGCCGACATCGAAGCCGATGCCGCGCGCGGTGAATACCGCGACTATGACGCTGCCGAACAGGCTGCGATGGCGGCGCAATCCGTGATCGTCGCGTTCGAGAACACCGGCGTCATCGACAAGGCCCGCGCCGATGCGCTCAAGGCCAAACTCGACGGCGTCTATGCGGTGCTCAAGAACGAGAACGGCTATTCGATGGGCAACTTCCAGAGTGCGCTGAAGGCGTTGAGGCCGTAGGTCGGGGTGAGCCACAGGCGAAACCCGGCGCCGAGGCGGTTCCGAGCGAAAAGCCCCTGCCGAAGCGATCTCGCCGATTGCTTCGGTCTGGCTCATCGGTGGCGGACGAGCATATGGTCCGCACATGTGAAGAAGCGCGCCGGCGAGATTTTCGGCACGGATTCTTCTGCACGGATACGCCTCGATTCCGGGCTTCGTCCGCGGCTCAACCCGGCCTACGCACGCCGGGATGACGCGCGTTGCGCTCAGCGTCGCCGGATCAGCACGACCGTGACGTTGTCCGAGCCGCCGCCGTCGAGCGCGGCAAGGATCAGATGATCGACGCATTCCTGCGCGGACAGTTCGGAGCGCGCGAGTATGCTGGCGATCTGCGCGTCTTCGACTTCCTCGGTCAGTCCGTCGCTGCAGAGCAGGATCTGCATACCGGGCTGCAGGGTGCCCGTGATCGTCTCGACGCGCAGGCTCTGCGGATCGGTGACGCCGAGCGCCTGCGTGACGACGTTGCGATGCGGATGCGTGCGCGCCTGCTCGGCAGTGATCGCGCCCTGTTCGATGAGCTCCTGCACGTAGGAATGATCCTGCGACAATTGCTTGAGCGCGCCGTTCCAGACATAGACGCGGCTGTCGCCGACCCAGGCCATGTCGAACTGGTCGCCGCTGACGTTGACGGCGGCGACGGTCGTGCCCATCGGCAGGGCCTCGGCGCGACGGCTCGAGTGGCGGATGATTTCTTCGTCGGCGAGTTGTATCGCACGCCCGATCGGCGTGCCCTTGCGTACTTCGTCGATCAGCGTGTCGCGCGCGATCGCGCTGGCGACTTCGCCGTGCTCGTGGCCGCCCATGCCGTCGGCGACGAGCCATAGACCCAGCTCCGGATCTGCGTAATAGGTGTCTTCGTTGTGCTCGCGGCGCAGGCCGACGTGGGAGCTGTGTCCGAATTCGATCATGCGCGAAGCCTGGTTCGGGTTCAGTGGCCATCGCCAGACGCAGGGCGCCGGCGTTTCAAGGAAACGGTGGCACATGCGAAAAACGAACTGGGTCATAGCATGCCGCCGGGCGCCGTCACTAGGCAAGCGCAGGCCCGGCGCCGCGAATCTGCCTCGATGAATTACGCGATACGGCGGAAAACTGCGTCAGCGGGAGTCGCCGCATCGCCCGGCTTGTATCCGGCGCGCGTAGCTCGTACTATTCGCGCCCCTCGTCGCGCCACCGGCGGGGCCGACCGCAAGGTCGACAGTTCCGGAGAGGTGGCAGAGTGGTCGAATGTACCTGACTCGAAATCAGGCGTACGTGTAAGCGTACCGTGGGTTCGAATCCCACCCTCTCCGCCAGCAATGATGAAACGCCCCCTCGGGGGCGTTTCGTTTTTTTCAGTACAGACCGCCCCCTCGGGGGCGTTTCTTTTTTCAGTACAGACCGCCCCCTCGGGGGGCGTTCTCGTTTTCCGGTCCGGGCTGCCGCGGTTTCGGCTACGCTCGCGCCTTCGCTAAGCGGAACCGCCTTTCATGTCGCTGATCACCACCCCGATTTCCCATGGCGAACTGATCGACAAGATCACGATTCTCGAGATCAAGTCCGAACAGATCGCCGATCCGGCCAAGCTCGCGAACGTGCGCAAAGAGCTCGATCTGCTCGATGCGGTCTGGCGCAGCGACGCGGCCGCGGCCGTCGATATCGCTGCCGAGCGGGCGCGCCTCAAGGCCGTGAACCAGAGGCTCTGGGACATCGAGGACCGCATCCGCCTCAAGGAAAAGGCACAGGCCTTCGATGCGGAATTCATCGAACTCGCGCGCGCGGTCTATTTCCAGAACGACGACCGTGCCGCGATCAAGCGCGAGATCAACCTGAAGCTCGGCTCGCAGCTCATCGAAGAAAAGTCGTACCAGAACTACAAGAGCTGAAACGCGCTGCTTCAGCGCACGCCGCGCATCGATGCGAATGCGTCGAAGCGCTCGATGACGGCCTCGGTCTCGATGAGATCCATGACGCCTTCGTGTTCGATCTTCGTGCCCCAGCGCAGTTCGCTCGCCGGCTTGCCGCGAAATCGCCGGGCGGCCGCGTCGTAGCGGTCGACGCACCAGCGCCGGTCCGAATACGGGCCGGAACGGTGCGGATTGCTCGCCGCGTGCAAGCCGAGCACGGGCGTGCCCATCGCGTTCGCGAGATGCATCGGGCCGGAGTCCGGCGTCAGTACGAGATCGGCGCGACGCAGCAGCGCGAGCAGTTGCTTGAGCGTGTCCTTGCCGATCAGATCGATCGGCGTGCAGTGCTGCAGATGCGTGGCGATCGCGTCGCCGAACGCGCGTTCGTAGGCGCTGGGCCCGCCGCAGAGCACCACGCGCCAGCCGCGCCGTGCCGCGTGATCCATGACCGCGGCGTAGCGTTCGGGGCGCCAGTTGCGCAACGCGTGACTCGAACACGGACTCACGATCAGGGTCGGTTCGTCGCCGGGCAGATGCTGCTCCGCGAAGGCCGCGGCAGGCCCGGGAACTGGCAGGTCCCAACGCACGGCCGCCTGCCTGAGTCCTAGCGGCTCGATGAAGCTGCCGATCGCATCGAGCACGTGCTCGCCGCTGCGCGCCGGAATGCGTTCGTTGACGAACAGGCCGTGCAGATCGCGTGCGCGTGCCGCGTCATAGCCGATGCGCCGCCGTGCATGGACGAGCGCGCTCAGCAGGTTGGAGCGCAGCGCGACCTGCATGTGCAGCAGCGCATCGAAGCGCCGCCCGCCGAGCGCGCGGCGCACGGCGCGGTAACCCTCCCAGCCCTTGGACTTGTCGAACACGATGAACTCGACGCCGGGCAGGTCGCCGACGAGCTTGTGCTCGAGCTTGCCGACGATCCAGGTCAGCGCCGCGGCCGGCCAGTGCGATTGCACGGTGCGGACGAGCGGCACGACGTGGCTCACGTCGCCGAGCGCCGAGGTGCGCAACAGGCACAGGGATTCGGGAGGCGTTGCTGCCTGAGCGGACATGGGCGTTGCTAGAATGCCTGGAATCGAAGGAGGGGCGAACGCGACGAGTCGCGACGCGGGCGATGAACGAGGCGATCCTGAAGACCACCGACGCGAGCGCGATTCTGTGCGACGCGTCGATTGCCGCACAAGTCGGCGACGACTGGTTCGATCCGGCACATTGGCAGGCCGGCGCCGTCGCGGGCGGCCGCGGTTCCGCCTGGCGCGTGCAGACGCCGGCCGGTGCGGCCGTGCTGCGGCACTATCGCCGCGGCGGTGCCGTGGCGCGTCTGCTCGGCGATCGCTACTGGTGGCAGCACGCGGATCGCACGCGGCCGTTTGTCGAGTTCCGTCTGCTGCAGCGGCTGCAATCGTTGCGCCTGCCGGTGCCGCAGCCGCTCGCGGCGCGTTATCGGCGCAGCCGTTTTTTCTATCGTGCCGACCTCATGACGCGGCTCATCGCCGATGCGACGACCTTGGCCGAGCGCTTCGCCGCCCGCCGCGCGGATGCGGCGGCGATGCGCCGCGTCGGCGCGACGATCGCGCAGTTTCACGCAGCCGGCGTGTGGCACGCCGATCTGAACGCGCACAACGTGCTGCTCGTCGACGTGCCCGAACATGCCTCGCTCTACAGTCATGACGATGCGACGACGCGCATCTATCTGATCGATTTCGATCGTGGCGAACTGCGTTCGCCCGGCGGGCAGTGGCCGGAGGAGAACCTCGCCCGGCTGCGCCGTTCGTTGCTGAAGCTCGGTGCCGCGGGAGATGGCGAAGCCGCGTTCGACAACGCGCTCTGGCAGCCCTTGCGCGCCGGCTATTCGGCCGCACGTCTGCAGATTGACACCGATGCGGCAGCGGCCGCGGGACCGATCGCATGACTCTGGCGCTGCATTTCCTCGGCGTGGGCTCGTCGCAGGCCGTCGAGCTCGGCTCGTCGGGCGCCGTGCTCGAACGCGACGGCGACCCCCTGCTGCTGATCGACTGCGGTCCCGAAACGCTGACGCGCTACCTCGATCGCTACGGCCGCGTGCCGCAGGCGATCTATGTCACGCACACGCATCTCGATCATGTCGGCGGCTTCGAGCGCCTGTTCACGAAAATCTACTTCGACACGGCGCTGCGCGGACGCGTGCGCGTGTTCGCGCATGCGGCGCTCGTGCCGCTGCTGCAGGCGCGCGTCGCCGACTATCCGAACGTCCTCGCCGAAGGCGGCGCGAATTTCTGGGATGCGTTCCAGCTGACGCCGGTTTCGCGTGGTTTCTGGCTGCAGGATCTCTGGTTCGACACGTTCCCGGTGCGCCACCACGCGCCGGATACGGCGTTCGCGCTCGCGCTGCGCGGCAGTTTCGTCTGGACCGGCGACACGCGGCCGATTCCGGAAATGCTGACGCGCTACGCGGCCGCGGGCGAACTCGTCGCGCACGACTGCGGCCTCGTCGGCAATCCGTCGCATACCGGCATCGACGACATCGAGCGCGAATATCCGGCGGAACTGCGCGCGCGGCTGGTGCTGTATCACTACGGCAGCGCCGCCGACGGCGCGTCGCTCGCGGCGCGCGGCTATCGCATCGCGCGGGCGGGCGAGCGGCTTGCGCTGGCCGCTGCGTCATCGGCGCGTCCAGCCGAACCGAACCTGCGAGCAGTGTAGTGGCCGCATCGATTCCGCTGACGCTCATCGAAGCGCCACCGGCCGACCGCTGGCGTCGCGGCCTCACCGACCTGCGCATATCGGTCGTCGATCGCTGCAATTTCCGCTGCCCGTACTGCCTGCCCGAGGATCAGTATCCCGAGCATCATGCGTTCCTCGACAAGCAGGCGCGGCTGTCGTTCGAGGAGATCGAGCGCCTTGCGCGCGTGTTCGCGGGACTCGGCGTGCGCAAGATTCGGCTGACCGGCGGCGAGCCGCTGCTGCGTCGTGAACTGCCGCTGCTCGTGAGCTGGCTTGCGCGGATTCCGGGCATCGCCGACATCGCGCTCACGACGAACGGCACCTTGCTGCCGCGTCTCGCCGCGGAACTGCGCGGCGCGGGACTGGCCCGGATCACCTTGAGTCTCGACAGTCTCGATCCGACGATCTATCGCCAGTTGTCGGGCCATCGCGGCGAAGTCGGCGAGGCGCTCGCAGCGATCGCCGCGGCGGAGGCGAGCGGCTTCGGCGCACTCAAGATCAACAGCGTCGTGATGCGCGGCATCAACGATGCGGGCGTGCTCGATCTCGTCTCGCATTTTCGCGGCACGCCTCATGTGCCGCGCTTCATCGAATACATGGACGTCGGCACGCTCAACGGCTGGCAGCGCGATCGTGTCGTGCCGACGGCGGAGCTGGTCGCGCGCATCGACGCGCGCTGGCCGCTGGAGCCGGTCGAACGCATCACGCGGCACGATGTAGCCGAACGCTATCGCTTCGTCGACGGCGGTGGCGAGATCGGTTTCATCAGCTCGGTCAGCGCGCCGTTCTGCGGCGACTGCACGCGCGCGCGGCTGTCGGCCGACGGCAAGCTCTATACCTGCCTGTTCGCGAGCGACGGCTACGATCTGCGCGCCCTGCTGCGCGACGGTGCCGACGATGCGGCGCTCGCTGCGGCGATCGCCGGGTGCTGGCGCACGCGCGACGACCGCTACAGCGAGCGTCGTGCCGAGCTCCGCGCGGCCGGCGCCGAGGCGCGCGTCGAAATGTTCGCGATCGGAGGGTGACGTGGAATCCGAAGGACTGAGCCATATCGATGCGAGCGGAAGGCCGCGCATGGTCGACGTCGTCGCGAAAACCGCGACCGTGCGCCGCGCGGTCGCGCAGGCCGTCGTGCGTTTCCCGCCCGAGGTCGCCGCGGAATTGCAGCGCACCGGCCTGCGCGGCAAGAAAGGCGCGATCGTCGATACGGCAATCGTGGCCGGCACGATGGCGGCGAAGCGCACGCACGAGCTGATCCCGTTCTGCCATCCGCTCGCGCTCGAGCGCTGCGATTTTTCGATCGAGTTCGTGTCCGCCACGGAGCTGCGCATCCGTTGCGAAGTCGGCATCACGCACAAGACCGGCGTCGAGATGGAAGCGCTGACCGGCGCCAGCGTCGCGGCCCTGACCGTCTACGACATGTGCAAGGCGCTGAGCCACGAAATCGTCATCGGCGAGGTGGCGCTGCTCGAGAAATCGGGCGGCAGGCGCGACGTCGTCGCGGGCCGTCTACAGGAATGAGCATGTCCCGGCACTACCGTCTGCTGTATTTCGCCTCGCTGCGTGACCGCACCGGCTGCGACGGCGAAACGTTCGCGTCGGATGCGACGCAGCCGCGCGATCTCTACGCCCAGGTCGCGCAGCGTCACGGCATCACGCTCGCGGCCGAGCGCGTGCGCGTCGCCGTCAACGGCGAATTCGCCGACTGGAATCGCGCCCTGCAGGACGGCGACGAAATCGTGTTCCTGCCACCGGTGTCGGGCGGATGAGCGCGTTCCGTCTGTCCGAAGACGCACTCGACGTGGCTGCGCTCGCTCGCGGGCTCGCCAGCGCGAGCGCGGGTGCCTGTGTCAGCTTCGAAGGCTGGGTGCGCGACCGCAACGAAGGCAAGGCCGTGCAGAAGCTCGCTTACCAGGCCTATGCACCGCTCGCGCTCGCCGAGGGCGAGCGGATCGTGGCCGAAGCCGTGGCGCAGTTCGCGATCGAGCGCGCGGTCTGCGTGCACCGGACCGGCGAACTCGCGATCGGCGATCTCGCCGTCTGGGTCGGTGTCAGCGCGGCGCATCGCGATGCGGCGTTCGCCGCCTGCCGCTACGTGATCGACG
>CAMLSI010000033.1 GCA_946482585.1 uncultured Lysobacteraceae bacterium | reverse complement strand
CAGCACGAGTTCGGCGCCGTCGGGATTCACGCTGACGATCTGCCAGCCGTTGCGCGCGGGTGGCGATCCTTGCGTGGTCAATCCGGCATGCCGCTGCCAGCCGAGCTGCGGCTGGCCCGCGACGAGTGCGACATCGTCGAGGCTGTCGTCGGGCAGGCGCTGATTCCGCCACCAGCGGAAGTAGACGATCTTGCCGCTGACCGGATCGACGAGCGGCCGGTCGGCGCCGTTGCGTTCGCTCGTGATGCGATGCAGGCGATTGCCGTTCGCCTCGACGACCCAGAGATTCGACGCGCGCGCGTCGGCGTGCTGTGCGAACGCAGGCCAGCGCGTCGAGGCGAACACGAGGCGGCCGTCGGGCAGCCAGGCGGGATCGTAGTCGTCGTAGGGCCAGGGCGAGGGGCCTGCACCGAATTGCGAATAGTCGGCCGCGATGTCGCTGTGCGTGATCGCCTGCAGGCCGCTGCCGTCGGCATTGACCGCATAGATGCGCCAGCCGCCCGGGTTTGCGCCGGGCGCGGCATTCCAGTTGCCGGGAGCCAGTCCTGCGAATGCGATGCGCGTGCCGTCCCAACTCACCGCGGGACCGGACATGTCGATCAGCGGCGCATTGGGCGCGGCGCCATCGAGCAAGGTGCGGAGGCTGCCGTCGCTGTCGCGCACGCGCAGTCGCGCCGGTGCGGCGGGACGCAGGCGCGCATAGGCGCCGACGCCGGGCAGCGCCTTGGCGGGCCAATGCGTGTTGCCGTCGGAGGGAATCTGGCGCTCGACGAAGACGAGCGGCGGAATCGACTGGGCGAGCGGAGCGTCGCTGATAAAAAGTGAAACAGTGAACAAAAAAACAAGCGCAACAACGGCGACGCCGCGGCGTCGCCGTTGCCGCCGGCAGGAACGGCCTTGCGCCGTTCCCGCCGTATCGCGGTTTGCGTTACGCACGCAGCTCGCGGCGTCGCTGCCGCTGCCACGCAAGCGCGGCCATGCCGAGCAGCAGCAGGCCGAACGACCAGGCCGACAGCGCCGGAATCGTCTGCGCGCCGAGGCGCACGATGGTCGGCGTGCCGTTGTTGCCCGCACTGCCGCCGCCCGGCGCCGGATCGGTGCCGTCGTGGGACAGATCCGACACCGCGACGTTGCCGACGAGACCGGTGCCGAGCACCTGGTTCGTGTAGATCGCGCCCGGCGTGAACTGCACGTTGACCACGAGCCGCACCGTCGTCGTCGCGCCGACGGCGAGTGAATCGCCGCCGACCAGCAGGTTGGTGCTGGCGCGGCCGTCGTAGGCCGGGTTCACCGACAGCGTCGGTGCGGTCACGCTGACCACGCTCCAGTTGCTGCCGGCGCCGAACGTGGTCACCAGGTTCTCGACGATCTGCAGGTTGTCGACCGGCTGCGTGCCGTAGTTGCGCACGAGGATCACGTAGGCGAGTTGCGCCGTCGCCGGCGTGCCGCCGTCGCCGTAACCGCCGCCGCCCGTGAGCGACAGCACCTGCGCCTGCTTGGCGACGCCCAGCGGCGAGGAGCCGCCCGGCGTGCCCAGCGTGATCAGCGCCGGATCGGCGTCGTCCTCGTCGGTGTTCGGGTCGGTGCCGCCCGGCGTGCCGGTGCCGTTGCCGTTGATCGCGTCGTCGGAACCCGAGCCCGGCGTGCCGCCGGCGTCGTTGCCCGGGTCGCCGTCCGGCGTCGAGTCGATGTCGGTCGGCGGCGGCGTCGAGGAATCGCCGTCGTCGTCGGCCGAACCGATCTCGGCACGATTGACCAGCGGCGAAACCGCTGTCGGCAGGATGCGCAACGTGACGGTGACCGTCGTGCTGGCTCCCGGCGCGAGCGGACCGCCGATCATGCGTGTCGCGAGCGTCGCGCTGACCGAATTCCAGTTCAGTTCGGTCGGACTCAGCACGAAGCCGGCCGGGATGTACTCGTTGACGACGATGGTCGTGGCCTGCACCGAGCCCTGGTTGAACACGGTGATGTCGAACGTGACGTCCTGACCCGGCAGGAACGGACCGGGCTGGCCGGCCGTCAGCGTCTTGCGCAGGGCGAGATCGAAGCCGCTGCCGAACGTGACCTGCGCCGGATCGGCGTCATCCTCGTCGGTATTCGGGTCGATGCCGCCCGGCGTGCCGGTGCCGTTGCCGCCGATCGCGTCGTCGGACGGCGTGCCCGGCGCACCGCCGGCGTCATTGCCGGGATTGCCGTCCGGCGTCGAGTCGATGTCGGTCGGCGGCGGCGTGTTCGTATTGCCGTCGTCGTCGGCCGAACCGATCTCGGCGCGGTTGACGAGCGGCGACACGGCGCCGGCCTGGATGCGCAGACGGATCGTCACGACCGTCGACGCACCCGGGGCGAGCGGACCCGCAATCGTGCGCGTGGCGAGCGTCGGACTGACGCTGGTCCAGTTCGTTTCCGTCGGGCTCAGCGCGAAGCCCGCCGGGATGTAGTCGTTCACGACGATGGTCGTCGCCTGGACGCCGCCCTGGTTGAACACCTCGATGTCGAAGCTCACGTCCGAACCCGGCACGAACGGACCCGGCTGGCCGGCCGTCAGCGTCTTGCGCAGCGCGAGGTCGAAGCCGGCGCCGACCATGATCGGATAGTCCTCGACCTCGCCGTTCGTCGCCGCGCCGGTCGCGCTGCAGGCCGCATCGGTGGACAGGCGGAAGCGCGCGTAGCTCGCCGCCGCCGCGGTGTTCGGTACCGTGCCGAAGTTCAGCGTGAACGACGCGCCGTTGCTGCCGTTGGGCACGCCGACCTGGGCCGCTTCGCCCGCGTCGGCAAAATCGCCGTCCGCGTTGTAGTCGAGGAAGCCGCAGAGCAGCGCCGCGGCGCCGGTGGTGTTGGTCGCCGTGACGCGCACCGCCGGTGCGACGCCGCGTTGCAGCGCGAGGTCGGCCGTGGTGACGCCGTCCTCGTCGTCCGGCGTGCCGTTCGCGTCGTCGCCGTTGGCCGTGCCCGAAGGCTGGCCGTCGGCTTCGGCATCCTCGTTCGCACCGATGCGCAGACCGGTCACGATGGGATGACGCGCGCCGTTGTCGGCGAGCAGCGTGGCGTAGTTGCCGTTTCCGCTGCCGGCGCCGGTATCGGGCAGGTCGCCGAAGTCGACCACCGTGATGCCGACCGGATAGTCCTCGACTTCGCCGTTCGGCGCTGCGCCGACCGGGCTGCAGGCACCCGTATCGGTGCTCAGGCGGAAGCGTGCGTAGCTCGCCGTCACCGCCGTGGCCGGAACCGCGAAGGCCAGCGGGAACGTCGCACCGTTGCTGCCGTTGGGCACCGCGGCGAACGTCGCCTCGCCGGCATCGGCGAAGTCGCCGTCACCGTTGAAGTCGACGAAGCCGCAGAGCTGCGCCGCACTGCCGCTGGTGTTGGTGGCGACGACGCGAATGGTCGCGGCGCTGCCGGCAGTGAGGTTCAGGTCGGCCAGCGTCACGCCGTCTTCGTCGGCGCCGTCGCCGTTGGCGGCGACATTGGGCTGACCGTCCGCCTCGCCGTCCTCGGTGGCGCCGAGGAACAGGGTGCTGACGATCGGATGACGCGGGCCGTTGTCGGCCAGCAGCGTGGCGTAGTTGCCGCTGCCGCTGCCGACACCCGTATCCGGCAGGTCGCCGAGATCGAGCTGGCCGGCGCTGACGGCGTAGTCCTCGACTTCGCCATCGGTCGCCGCGCCGTTCGGTCCGCAGGCGCCGGTATCGGTGGACAGACGGAAGCGCGCATAGCTGCTCGCGGCCGCGCCGACCGGCACCGTGCCGAAGGCGAGCGTGAACTGCACGTCGTTGCTGCCGTTCGGTACTGCGACGGCTGCGGCGGCTTCGCCGGCGTCGGCGAAGTCGCCGTCGCCGTTGAAATCGATGAAGCCGCAGAGCTGTGCCGCGCCGCCGGTCGTGTTGGTCGCAGTGACGCGCACGTTGGCCGCCGTTCCGCCGGTCAGCACGAGATCGGCCACGGTCACGCCGTCCTCGTCGTCCGGCGTGCCGTTCGTGTCGTCGCCGTCGGCGCCGATACCCGGCTGACCGTCGGCTTCGCCGTCCTCGTTGGTGCCGAGGCGCAGGCCGGCCACGATCGGATGACGCGGGCCGTTGTCGGAAAGCAGCGTGGCGTAGTTGCCGATGCCGCTGCCGGCGCCGGTGTCGGGCAGGTCGCCGCGGTCGATTTGCGCGATGCCGACCGGGTAGTCCTCGACTTCGCCGTTGGCCGCAATGCCGATCGCGGTGCAGGCGCCGGTGTCGGTGCTGAGGCGGAAGCGCGCATACGTGCTGCTGACCGCGCCCGTCGGGACGGTGCCGAAGTTCAGCGTGAACTGCACGTTGTTCGAACCGGTCGCGACGCTCACGGCCGGCGCGGTTTCGCCGGCGTCGGCGAAATCGCCGTCGCCGTTGAAATCGACGAAGCCGCACAGCTGCGCCGCGCTGCCGATGGTGTTGGTCGCGTTGACGCGCACGTTCGCGGGCGTGCCGCCGGTCAGCGAGAGATCGGCCACGGTGACACCGTCCTCGTCGTCCGGCGTGCCGTTGGCGTCGTCGCCGTCGGCGTTGGCACTCGGCTGGCCGTCCGCTTCGCCGTCTTCATCCGCGCCGAGGCGCAGACCGGCCACGATCGGATGACGCGGGCCGTCGTCGGCGAGCAGGGTCGCGTAGTTGCCATTGCCGGTACCGGCGGCCGTATCCGGCAGATCGCCGAAGTCGAGCAGGCCGGCGCTGACCGGATAGTCCTCGACTTCGCCGTCCGCCGCCGCGCCGACCGGGCTGCAGGCGCCCGTATCGGTGCTCAGGCGGAAGCGGGCGTAGCTGCTGGTGGCGACGCTGGTCGGCACCGTGCCGAAGTTCAGCGTGAACGCGGCGGCGTTCGAGCCTGCCGGCACGGTCACCGCCGGTGCGGTTTCGCCGGCGTCGGCGAAATCGCCGTCGGCGTTGAAGTCGATGAAGCCGCAGAGCTGCGCCGCGCTCGCGAGCGTGTTCGTCGCCGTCGCGCGCACCGTCGCGGGCGTGCCCGCGGTCAGCGCGAGGTCGGCCGTGTTGATGCCGTCCTCGTCATCGGGCGTGCCGGCGGTGTCGTCGCCGTTCGCGCCGGTGCCCGGTGCGCCGTCGGCTTCGCCGTCCTCGTTCGCGCCGAGACGCAGGCCGGCGACGATGGGATGACGCGGGCCGTTGTCGCTCAGCAGTGTGGAATAGTTGCCGTTTCCACTACCGGCGCCGGTGTCGGGCAGGTCGCCGAAGTCGGTCTGGCTGATGCCGACCGGGTAGTCCTCGACTTCGCCGTCGGGTGCGGCGCCGTTCGCGTCGCAGGCGCCGGCCGCGGTACTGAGGCGGAACCGCGCATACGTGCTCGCGGCCGTCGTGCCCGGCACGGTGCCGAACGCGAGCGTGAACGTCGCGTTGGTCGAACCGGTGGGCACCGGTACCGCCGGGGCGGTTTCGCCCGCGTCGGCGAAATCGCCGTCGGCGTTGAAGTCGATGAAGCCGCAGAGCTGGGCCGCCGCGCCGGTCGTGTTGGTCGCCGTCGCCCGCACGTTCGCCGCGGTGCCGCCGACGAGTGCGAGATCGGCCAAGATGATGCCGTCCTCGTCGTCGGGCACGCCGTTCGCATCGTCGCCGTCGGCATTGGCGCCCGGCTGGCCGTCGGCTTCGCCGTCCTCGTTCGCGCCGAGGCGCAGGCCGGCGACGACCGGGTGACGCGGACCGTTGTCGGCCAGCAGCGTGGCATAGTTGCCGTTGCCGCTGCCGGCGCCCGTATCGGGCAGGTCGCCGAGATCGACGAGGCCGATGGACACGGTGTAGTCCTCGACTTCGCCGTTGGTTGCCGCGCCCGCCGCCGCACAGGCGGCGATGTCGCTGCTCAGGCGGAAGCGCGCATACGTACTCGTCGCGACGCTCGCCGGCACGGTGCCGAAGTTCAGCGTGAACTGCAGGTTCGTGCTGCCGGTCGGCACGGGCATCGCCGGCGCGGTTTCGTTCGCGTCGATGAAGTCGCCGTCGCCGTTGAAGTCGATGAAGCCGCAGAGCTGCGCCGGCGCACCGGTGGTGTTGGTCGCGTTGACGCGCACGCTCGCGCTGCTGCCCGCGACGAGGCTCAAGTCGCTGACGGTCACGCCGTCCTCGTCATCGGGCGTGCCGCTCGCGTCGTCGCCGCTGGCCGCCGCGTTGGGCTGGCCGTCGGTTTCCGCATCGACGGTCGCGCCGATGGCCAGGCCCGCGACGATGGGATGACGCGCGCCGTTGCCGGCGAGCAGGGTCGGATAGAGCGGCGCGGGCAGGTCGCCGAAGTCCAGCGTGCCGATCGTGACGACGTAGTCCTCGACTTCGCCGTCGGTCGCGAGACCGTCCGGCGTGCAGACGGCTGCGCCGCTGCTGATGCGGAAACGCGCATACGTCGTGGCCGCGGCGCCGACCGGCACGGTGCCGAAGTTCAGCGGGAAGCTGCCGTTCGCGGTTCCGGCCGGTACGTTGACCGGGGCCGAGGTTTCGCCGGCATCGCTGAAATCGCCGTCGCCGTTGTAGTCGAGGAAGCCGCAGATCTGCGCGGCAACCGTGTTCGGGTTCGTCGCGTTCGCCGTGACGGTGACGGTCGCACCGACGCTCAATGTCGGCACGGTGACGCCGTCTTCGTCGGCGCCGTCGCCGGTCGCGGAGACGTTCGGCTGGCCGTCGGCTTCGGTGTCGACCGTGGCGCCGAGGCGCGGCGCGTTCACGGTACGCGGATGACGCGGACCGTTGTTCGCGCGCAGGGTCGAGTAGTCGGCGTTGCCGATGCCGGCGGTCGTGTCGGGCAGATCGCCCATGTCGACCGGAATCACGCCGGCCGGATAGTCCTCCACCTCGCCGTCGCCGCCGAAACCGGTCGGCGTGCAGGCGCCGGCCGGACTGCTCAGACGGAAGCGCGAATACGTGCTCGCGGCGCCCGCCGGCGTCGTGCCGAAGTTGAGCGTGAACTGCACGTTGTTCGTGCCGGTGTTCACCGCGGTCGACGCGGTTTCGTTCGCGTCGGCGAAATCGCCGTCGCCGTTGAAGTCGATGAAGCCGCAGAGCGTCGCTCCCGCGGCGGTGAGGTTCGTCGCGTTGACGCGCACGGTCGCCGCCGCGCCGGTGACGAACTGCAGGTCGGCCATGGTGACGCCGTCCTCGTCGTCGGGTGTTCCCGCGACGTCATCGCCGTCGGCGTTGAGGCTCTGCTGGCCGTTCGCTTCGGCATCGACGGAGGCGCCCATGAACAGGCCGCCGACGATGCGGTGATTGGCGCCGTTGTCGGCTTCCTGCGTGTTGTAGTTGCCGGTCGAGGTGCCTGCGCCGGTATCCGGCAGGTCGCCGAAATCGAGCGGCGTGATGCCGACCGGATAGTCCTCGACTTCGCCCGATCCGACGGCGCCGTTCGGCGCGCACGCGGCGATGGTGTCGCTGAGGCGGAAGCGCGCATACGTGGCCGCCGCCGATCCCGCCGGCACGGTGCCGAACGCCAGCGTGAACTGCACGTTGTTCGACCCGTTCGGTACCGGAACCGCAGCGGCGCTTTCGCCGGCATCGGCGAAATCGCCATCGCCGTTGAAATCGACGAAGCCGCACAGTTGCGCCGCCGCGCCCGTGGTGTTGGTCGCGTTCACGCGGATGTTTGCGGCTGCGGCGACGCGCAGGTTCAGGTCGGCCACGGTCACGCCGTCCTCGTCGTCGGGCGCGCCATTGGTGTCGTCGCCGTTCGCGGCAACGGTGGGCTGGCCGTCAGCTTCGCCGTCCACCGTCGCACCCATGAAGAGGCCGGGGATGATGCCGTGCGTCGCGCCGTTGTCCGCATTCAATGTGGAATAGTTGCCAATGCCGCTGCCCGCGCCGGTGTCGGGCAGGTCGCCGAAGTCCGCGACGCCGAAACCGAAATCGATGGTGTGGTCGTTGCGGCCCGGATCGCCGACGGTCGCGACGAAGCCGGTGCCGGTCGGACCCCCCCCGGCGATCGTGACGCTGACGCCGTTGGAATCGCGCAGCGTACCGCCGGTGTTGGCGATGGTCGGCGTGAAGCCCGCGAGCGGGTTGCCGGCGGTGAAGTTGGACGGTGCGACGAGCAGGGTCACCGGTGTGCCGAACGGGTTCGGCAGGATCACGCTGTTGTCGTTCGTGTTCGCATCGGTTGCGCCGATCGAGAACAGGAACAGGAAGTGGCCGTTCGCGTCCGTCGTCGCACTGCCGAGCTGCGCGCCAGCCGCGTTGTAGAGGTTGATCACGACATTCGCGAACACGGGCTCTCCCGGGTCCTGGCGGCCGTTGCGGTTGCTGTCGCGCCAGACACGGTTGCCGAGTTCGACCGGCGGATTCTCGCAGAGGATTTCGATGTCGCCGATGCCGCCAGCCTTGCCGAAGGTCGAGGTGCCGTCTTCGTAGAGGCGGAATTCGTGACGGATGTTGCCGGGCAGGCGCGCGTTCGCGCCATTGTCGTTGCGGTAGACGCGTACGCCGGCGTTGAACGTGCCGTCGACGTCGAACACGGTCGACATGAAATTGCCGCTGCCCGGACGCCACAGCAGCGATCCCATCGCGGTTTCGCGATGGAAGTCCGGGGCGAAATCGAAATCGTAGTATTCCTCCCAGTAGAACTCGCGATTGCCGGGGCCGGAATTGCTGTTGGTGCCGCCGGAACTGTTCGGATCGCTGGTCGTGCTCGTGCCGCAGCTGCCCGCGTTTTCGAGTATCCAGGCGCCGCCCGCGCCGTTGCGGCAGGCCAGCAGCAGGTCGCCGCCCTGACGCGTGCTGTCGTTCTGGTCGCCGTTGGGACCCAGTTCGCCGCTGTCGTAGGTCTGGTCGGCGAGACGGTCGCGCAGGCCGATCGCCATGCGGCCCTGCGCGTCGAATTCGATGTCCGTGATCATCGGCTGCGGATACAGCCAGAAGTTCGCGCTGCCGACGAAATCGCCGGGCGGCTGGTAGGTGTCGTTCCAGGGGTTCCACTCGCCGTCGGTCGCTGCCGTGCCGACGCCGCCGTTGATGAACTGGCGCGGATAGTTGAGCGGGAATTCGAACTCCGGCGCCGCCGCGAACGTATTGGTCGCCGGGTTCATCGCATAGACGTAGCCGCGCATCGCGGCCTTGGCCGCCGCCAGCGTCGCGCCCGCGCCGCGCATGCTCTGCGCGGTGCAGACCATGCCGACATAGAGCGTGCCGTCGAAGAACTTGGTCGCGAACGGCCGGATGTCGTCGATGCTCGGCGCGCCCGCGCTCGGCGTCGCGCCGCTGCAGCTCGCGGGCACCGGCACCGGCACGCGCACGATCTGCGCGGCGGTCGGCGCGGTCGGGCCCGTGCCGATCGGCAGCACGAGCACTTCGCGCTGGAGCAGGTTGGTCGTGTACAGCGTCAGGCCGTCCTCGGAGATCTCCAGGTCGCCGAGGCCGATCTTGCCGACGACACCGTAGGCCGCCGCGTCGCGCGTCCAGTCGGTACCGATCGGATGCGGATTCGTGCCGGTGTCGATGCCGGCCATGCCGTTGACCGTGATGAACGGCGTCGCGGCGATGTTGGTGGTGTTGCGCGTGACACCGGCCGAGCGATAGATCGTGCCGGTGTTCGTCGTCGGTCCCTGCGGCGAACCGCGATGGACGTAGGACGAAGAGAACAGGCTCTGCGTACGGCGCTGATAGGCGATGCCGTAGACCGCGCCGGTCTGGTCGGACAGGCCGTATTCGCGCTGTGCCTGTACGCCGGCCGCAACCGGGTCGGCGTCGTGTGTGATACCGCGCGCGTCGTAGTCGAAACCGAACAGCGTGGGCAGGCCCGGCGCCGGGTTGCCGAATGCGAAGAAGGCCGCGACGACCGCAGGCGGTGTCGGCCCCGCACAGTACTGCGCCGGGTTGTTGAAGCCGGCGTTGACGGTGGCCGTGCTCGTGGCGACGAATTGCACCGAGGTCGGGTTGGTCGTGCCGAAGGCCGCCGTCGCGAAGGCGCTGCCCTCGCCGGTGAACTCGACGCGGAACGGTCCGCCGCTGGCGATCACGAGGGTGTAGCTGCCGAGTGCCGGCGTGTTGGCGGCCGTGCAGGCGGCGACCGGCGTGGCGGCCGCGGAGCAGACCTGATCGAAGGTCGTTGCCGTCGCGACACTGGTTCCGGCCGCGTCGTACGCGGTGACCGTGATGCCGCCGAGCCCGGGTTCGCCGGCGTCGATGACGCCGTCGGCGTCGTAGTCGCGGAACACGCTGCCCGTGATGTTCGCGAACGCCGCCTGCGACATCAGCAGGGCTAACGCTCCGAGTCCTATTCGTGTGAATTGCGTCACATTTTGACGAGACACGTGCACGCTCCCTCGGAGCTCAGCTGAGCTCCGTTCCGTGGTGAAGTGAATGAGTTGGTTATCCCCTGGCCGCCGTACGTTTTTCAGTCGTGCGTAACGATCCGTGGCGGCAGGTATCGTGGCAGGACGGCAGCGTACTGTGGGTTACATCAAGTTACGTGCCAGAAAAAAAGTGTGGCAGCGAAAGAGCTTATTGCTCGACATGCGATCAGGAAAGTGTACTTTTCTGCAACCCTACCCGGGATAACCCCCAGATTGGAAAACAACTGTTACCCAGAAAGCTGAACAGGCACCAAAATGAACGGGCCGCTTGCGCGGCCCGTCGGTGGTGACATGCGGTATGCGGCGTCCGCCGCGCGGTCATCAGAACTCGAACTTGATGCCCTGGGCCAGCGGCAGCGCATCGGAATAGTTGATCGTGTTGGTCTGGCGGCGCATGTAGGCCTTCCAGGCGTCGGAGCCGGATTCGCGGCCGCCGCCGGTTTCCTTCTCGCCGCCGAACGCGCCGCCGATTTCCGCCCCCGAGGTGCCGATGTTCACGTTGGCGATGCCGCAGTCCGAGCCCGCCGCGGACAGGAAGGTCTCGGCCGACTTGACGTTCTGCGTGAAGATCGACGACGACAGACCCTGCGGCACGCCGTTCTGGTAGTCCAGCGCTTCGTCGAGCGACTTGAACGGCATGACGTAGAGAATCGGCGCGAAGGTTTCGCTCTGCACGACCTCGTCGCTGTTCTTGAGGCCGGTGATGATGGTCGGCAGCACGAAGTTGCCCGGACGATCGGTCAGCGCGGCGCCGCCGGTCGCGACCTTGCCGCCGGCCGCCTTGGCCTTCTCGATCGCGGCGAGGTAGCGCTGCACCGATGCCTTGTCGGTCAGCGGACCCATGAGCGTGGTCGGCAGCGTCGGATCGCCGATCTTGCCTTCGACCTGCTTGTAGGCCCCGACCAGCGTGGCGAGCACGCTGTCGTAGATCGACTCGTGCACGAACAGGCGGCGCGTCGTGGTGCAGCGCTGGCCGGCCGTGCCGACCGCGCCGAACACGATGCCCGGGATCGCGATCTTCAGGTCGGCGGTTTCGTCGACGATGATCGCGTTGTTGCCGCCGAGCTCGAGCAGCGAACGGCCCATGCGCTGCGCGACGCGCTCGCCGACGAGGCGGCCGACCTGGGTCGACCCGGTGAAGCTCATCAGCGGAATGCGGTGGTCGTCGACGAACTTCTGCGCGAGGTCGGTGCGCGCGTCGTTGAACAGGAAGAAGATGTCCGGGAAACCGCCGGCCTTCAGCGCGGCGTTGCAGATCTGCATCGAGGCGATCGCCGACAGCGGCGTCTTCGGCGACGGCTTCCAGATCGTGACGTTGCCGCAGATCGCCGACAGGAACGAATTCCATGCCCAGACCGCGACCGGGAAGTTGAACGCCGAGATCACGCCGACGACGCCCAGCGGATGCCACTGCTCGTACATGCGGTGGCCGGGGCGCTCCGAATGCATGGTGTAGCCGTACAGCATGCGCGACTGGCCGACGGCGAAGTCGGCGATGTCGATCATTTCCTGCACTTCGCCGTCGCCTTCGGGCTTGATCTTGCCCATCTCGAGTGCGACCAGCGAACCCAGTGCGTCTTTGTGCTGACGCAGCGCCTCACCGCAGAGGCGGATGGCTTCGCCGCGCTTGGGCGCCGGCGTCGTGCGCCATACCTTGAAGGCTGCCTGGGCACGGCTGATGATCGTTTCGTAGTCCGCGTCCGAGCTCGCGTGAACGCGCGCGATGACTTCGTTGTTGCTCGGGTTGATCGACTCGAGCACGCCGGCGTCGCTGGTCGACGACCACTCGCCGTTGCCGAGGAAAGTGCCCGAATTCATCTCGGCCAGATTCAGGGCCTTGAGGATCTGCTGCGACATGGAAACTCCGAAAGCTGGGGAAAGCGGGGGCGCTCGCGAAACCGCAGCGCGGTGCGGTGCGCACAAAGAGGCCGGATTATAGCAACGGGGTCCGGAAGCCTTGGCGGCCTCGGGGGTGGTCCCGTTGGGATCGGCGGAAATGGCTCCGTCGGGCGCGAAGGTCTCGAGGTTCGGGGCGCGCAACGAGCAGACTCGAACGATCGCGGCAGTGCGGCGGCCGGCATCCGCCGGCCCGCCCCATCTCCCCGGCCAACCTCATCCATGCGAAAATTCCGCCGCGCTGCGGCACCCGCCGCCGGGGCAGCGCCAATTCTCTCTTCGCACCACCCCGGCCCCGTAGCTCAGCTGGATAGAGCGTCCCCCTCCTAAGGGGAAGGTCGTACGTTCGAATCGTATCGGGGCCGCCATCCGCTCACTGCGGCGCAGGGTATCGCCTGCTACCGTGGCGCCATCGCCTCATCGCTGCGTTTGCGCCGTCGGGCGCGCCTGCCGTCACATCCCGCGCGCGTGCTCGTCTGTAACAAGGACACTCAGCGGAGCTTTCCATGACATCCCAGCCCTTTGCCGCCATCGATCGCGATTTCTACGCCGCACGGGATGGCGACCGCGCCGCGTTCGCGCGCCTCGTCGCCGCCACGCAGCGCATGGTCGCCACCGTCGCCCTGGCCGTCAGCACGGACGTGCAGCAGAGCGAAGACATTGCCCAGGAGGTATTTCTGCTCGCCTGGCAGCGTCTGCGCCTGATGAAAGGTCCGGCCAGTTTTCTGCCGTGGCTGCGTCAGGTCGCCCGCCATCGTGCGATCGACGAGATCCGCTCGGCGCGCTACCGCGAGCGTACGCGGGACGACTGGGACGACCTCGTCGCCGACGCGGCCGGCGAAGGCGCCGACATCGCCGAGACGCTGATCGCGCGCCAGGACGCCGCCGTGCTGGCACGCGCGATGGACGAGATACCGGCCGACAGCCGCGAAGTTCTGCTGCTCTTCTATCGCGAGGGCGAGAGCGGCCGGCGCGTCGCGGCCCTGCTGGGCATCGGCGAAGCCGCCGTGCGCAAGCGGCTACAGCGCGCGCGCGATGGCCTGCGGGCGGAAACGTTGCGGCAGCTCGGGCTGGCGGCCGGCCGCACTGCTCCGGGCGCGGCGTTCACGGCGCTCGTCGGTACCGCGCTGATGTCGCCCTGTACGCCCTCGGCCGCGGCCGGCGCGGCCGGAGGCTCGGGACTCGGCGCCTCCGGCGGCCTCGCCTCCGCGTGGAAATGGCTGGGGCCATTGGGCGGACTGGCGCTGTCGGTCGGTGTCGTGGTCGCGGCCGTGTACTGGGAGATGCGCGGTCATCTGCGGCGCCTCGTCGATGCGCGCGATCGTCGCGCGATGCGCCGGAACGGTTTCGTCTACGCGGCGCTGATGGCGACCTACATGATCCTGCTCTGGCACGCGTCGCGCGCGGGCTGGTCGCGCGAAGCCGTGCTCGTCGCCGGCGGCGGCTTTTCCGCAGCGATCATCGCGCTCGCTTTTCGTCGCGCGAAGCTGTTGGCGAAATCGGCTTCGCAAGCGGGGACGACGCCGGGCGGAGACGAGGCATGATCGCCTTTCTCCTGGGACTGCCCACGATCGCGCCGCGCGCCCTGCATGCGCTGGCCGGGCGAGATTCAGTATTTGTATACGATGTAAACAGTCTGTCGAGCTGGCGCGAGGCGCGCGTGCCCGGTGCACGCCACCTCGATCCGCAGGGGTATGCCGCGGCCGATCTCGATGCCGCGACCGATGCAGTCCTCGTGTTCTATTGTTCGGGTCCGTTCTGCCGCAAGGCGCCCATCGCGGCACGGCGTGCCCTGCGCATGGGCTATGCGGATGTCCGCGTGATGGCGGCAGGCCTGCGAGGCTGGCTGGATCAGGGACTGCCGGTCGAGTGTGGCGCGAGCTGATGCGCAGCGGTTCGTGTCGCGATCACCGGCGCATCGGCGGACTCATCGGTTCGGCCTGAGCCGTCAGTAGCTCGGTCCCGACCATCCGGAACGTCCCGGCTTTCGTTCGGGTTCGGGGCGCGGCATCGGTTCCAGACCACTGGCGAGCAGGCGCACGTCGATGACGCGATAGTCGCCTTGTCCCTGCGTATCGAGCCAGCTCTCGGCACCGTCGCGTGTCTTGGTGTAGTCGAGAAACAATTCCTGACCCTGACGCGGCGGCCGTCGTCCGCTGCAGATCGACAGCGGGACGCGCAGGCGCGCATTCGTCTGCACCGCGAACACGATCGACGGACACAGCTTGCGCAACATCGCGCCGTCGAGCTTGACGACGGCGACGTCCTCGTCAAGCTCCAGGCACCGGCCTATCGCGATATCGAAACTCATGCAGTCCTTCCTGGGCCGGGCAGGCGTATCAAGGTATTGACGGCGCCCACGAGATGCCGGTTGAGCAGGTCGCGCAGACGCGCTTCGACTTCTGCCACGTCGGGGAGATCCGACGGCGCCGACAGCGAATAGATGAAGCCGTCCGCGTTGTGGCGAGCGGCACGGCTCACGTCGACATCGGGCGTTCTTGCTGCGGCCCACCAGATTCGCTTGAGAAGCGTGGGACCGACGCTCGCGCCGGGTGCCAGGCGAAACTGGAAATGCACGACAAGATTCATCCGTTCTCCATGCGGGCGCGGCAATGCGGCAGTGCCGCGACTGACGACAACCGGCGTCGCTCGCCGGCGACGCTCGGGTGGTATGAATCGCGGAGAAGGGAATTGGGCGACAGCGCGCACACTGGACTTGGCGCGCGGTTCGCCTCGAAGGGAGGCCGCCCGAATATGCGCGCGGACGTGTAAGGAAGCGTTAAACGGCAGGCGGCAGGCGAGGGGCTTCGCGGGATCCGATCGCCGGCCGGGGCAGTTTCCGTCCGGTAGGTTCGAAATCGTCGAGCGCTGGCGCTTCACCGCGAGCGACTGTCTTCAGAGCCTGCGTCGAAGGACGCGATGCCGTTGGCGAAAACTAGAGCAACTGGTCGATGTCTCTCGGCCAGCTGTCGTGCAGCAGTCGCGACAGGGCGCGGTCGGCGAGCACCTTGCCGCCGGTCTGACAGCGCGCGCAGTAGTTCGCTTCGTTTTCGGCGTAGACGATGCGCTGCACCGGTGCGGTGCAGACGGGACAAGGTTTGCCGTAGCGCCCGTGCACGGCCATCGCGTCGTGGAATGCGGTGACCGTCTCCGGAAACTCCGCGCCGGTCTCGGCGCTCAGCCGTTGCGTCCATTCCGCGAGCACGGCGACCGCGGCCGCGTGCAGGCGAGCCGCATCGGCGGCAGACAGCTTCGCACCGAGCGCGAACGGCGACAGCTTCGCGCGATGCAGGATTTCGTCCGAATAGCTGTTGCCGATGCCGCTGAAGATGCGCGGGTCCGTCAGCGCACGCTTGACCGTGTGGTTGCCGCGCGCGATGCGTTCGGCGAACGCGGCGGTGTCGAGTGCGTTCACGTCGACACCGCCGGGATCGAGCGCGGCGAGCGCGGCTTCGCCGGCGAGGTAATGCAGCGACGCGCGCCGCTTCGTGCCGGCTTCGGTCAGATACAGCGTGCCGTGGTCGAACGCGAAGCTCGCCAGCGTGATCCTGCCCGGCGCCTTGCCGCGTGTGTCGCGCCAGCGCAGCCGGCCCGCGATCATCAGGTGGATCACGATGAAGCGTTCGCCGTCGAGCGCGAGCACGATGCGCTTGCCGAGCCGGCGTATGCCCTCGACGCGCCGGCCGGCCGCATCGCCGATCGGCGGTTCGACCGTACGCAGCAGGAACGGATTCGCGAGCGTGACGCCGCGCAGTATCTGCCCGAGCAGCCGCCGTTCGAGATGATCGACATAGACGGCGATGTCGGGCAATTCGGGCATGGCGGTTCCGTTGCGACGGCGGCGGCAATGGCGAACGCGGCCGGCCGGCACCGGCGCGCGGCGGCACGATAGCATTGCGGCATCCTTCCACGGAGCACCTTCATGCGTCGATTGCCGTTCATTGCCTGCTTCCTCTTCGCCTCGACAGCAATGGCGCTCGAATCCGGCACGGCGGTCACCGTGACGCCGCTGCTGAAGAGCACGACGAGCTGGGACGGAAAGCCGCTGGCGTATCCGCCGGGACAGGCCGAAGTGTCGGCGCTGATCGTCGAGATCGCACCCGGCGGCGAAACCGGCTGGCATCAGCATCCGGTGCCTTCGTTCGGCGTGGTGCTGGAAGGTACGCTCGAAGTGCGGCTCGAGGACGGCCGCGTGCGCCGCGTCGAACGCGGCCAGGCGCTCGCCGAAGTCGTCGGCACGTTGCACAACGGACGCAACGTCGGCGACACGCCGCTGAAGCTGCTCGTGTTCTATGCGGGCAGCGAGGGAACGCCATTGACGCTCAAGCAGGAGCCTGCAGCGAAACCGTGATCCGCTGCTGGGGGCGGTTGGCCATTCGCGCGTCTCAAGCGTCGGGACACCGCGACAAGGAAGACAACCACCATGAAAAAACGTTCGTATTCGCTGGCTCTTGCCCTCGCCGCCGCCGTATCGGCGCCGGCGGGTGCCATGTACATCAATCCGCAAGGCAGCGGCCAGGTGCTGCTGTTTCCCTACTTCGGCGTCAACAGCGGGCAGTCGACCTTGCTGACGCTCGTCAACCGGACCGACCGCGCCAAATACCTCAAGATCCAGTTTCGCGAGGGCTACAACAGTCGCGTCGTGCTCGACTTCAACATCGCGCTCGCCGCGAACGACGCGTGGACGTCGACCATTTTCGCGTCGGATACCGAGGGTGCGGCCCGCATCATGACGCGCGACGAGAGCTGTACCGCACCCGACAAACCTGCATGGGAAGCACCGTTTCCGGGCGGTGGCTATCAACAGTCGTTTCTGCCGTTCTCGTATACCGGTGTTCACGAAGACAGCGGACCGACGAATGCCGTGCGCATGCGCGAAGGGCATTTCGAAGTGATCGAGCTCGCAGAGCTCGGTGGCAAGCTCGCCGCAGCAGCCAGCCAGCATCCGCTCGACTGCCCGTCGCTCCAGGCGCTCGATCCGTGGTCGACCGATCTGCATCCGCCGGGCGGCGGCATCGCCGGCAGCTTCGCGATCGTCGACGCGGCCGAAGGCACTTTGTTCGGCGGTACGGCGACTGCGATCGACGACTTCTCCAAGATCCATCTGATCTCCGAGCTGGGCATGATCGAATACCTCGCCGCGGGCAACAGCCGCGACGGTGAAGTCGATGCCGTACTGCCGGCCGGAAGCGGCGGCACCACGTTGACGTATTCGACGCTGGGCACGCCGTCGCGCGCGGCTGATGCACTGTCGGCACTGCTGATGAGCGACAGCATCTACGGCACGATGAGTCGCGAAGCGGCCTCCGGCAGCTTCACGGAATGGGTGCTCACAGCACCGACGAAGTTCCTGTACACGGACAACGAAGTGCTGGGCCTGCCGCTCGGTTCGACGAGCGGGGCGTTGCCGCCGTTCGAAGCCGTGTTCGGCGGCGCGCTTCCGGGCGGTTCGTGCTCGCGCTATACCGCGCGGGCCTACGACCTCGAAGGACGCGCATTCGCGTTCCAGGAAGATCCGGAGTTCTCCCTCGTCAAGCCCGCGCCGGGTCTGCATCCGCAGCACGCGCTCTGCTTCGCGACCAACGTCGTGCATTTCTCCGAACTGGCCAAGGACGGCGCCACGCCGCTGCTCGGCTCGAAACTCGGCAGCAAGCTCTGGAATCCGTCGTCGCCGATCGAGGCTGCCAACGTACGCATCGATCTCGGCGCGCGTCCGGGCATGAACCGCGCCTACAACGTGCTGCCCGCGGGCAGCAGCGGTCCGGCGTTGCGCGGCTTGCCCCTGATCGGCTTCGAGGCCGTGCGCTATGTGAACGGCGACGTCGCGCCGGGCACGCTGGCGAGCTATGCGACGGCGAGCCCGCTCGGCCGCGTGAGCGACATGACGACGACCACCGGCACC
>CAMLSI010000032.1 GCA_946482585.1 uncultured Lysobacteraceae bacterium | reverse complement strand
GCATGTACTGTCGAGCGTGCTGATCGGAAAATCGTATACGGCACCATTCACATTTGTATGGCCCGACGTTTACGGTCCCGGACGCAAAGTTACGGCAATAGCGCGTAACGCTTCCGGGCAGGAAATTGCTGGCGCAGTCACGCAGTTCGCGGTCACAGGAACGCCGAATCCTGTGCCGACGGTCACGTTGGTGACGCCGCAAAACCAAGACGTCTACTCGCAGAATCAAGTTTTCGAGCTTCGAGCTACGGCATACGCCAGTCGCGGTGTCGCCTGCGTCGAATTTCAGGAACCCCGCGTTACTACGCCGATTCCGTTTCCTCCTATCACCGTTGCGACAGTCTGCACACCGCCGTATCGCGTGAACTGGTCTTCAGCTCAGCGGCGCGAAATGAGCTTGCAAGCGCGCGTAATCGATCAGCTCGGCGATTATGCGGACAGCAACATAGCCGATATAACTATTGGCAATCAGCGCCCGACCGTTTCGATCGAGTCACCTGCCAACAATTCGTCGGTAGTTCCAGGCGCGATCGTCACGATTACTGCCGCAGCGAACGACCTCGACGGCAATCTGAGATACGTCGAATTCCGTAGCGGTCCAACACTGAACAGCCTGTTGTATGGTCGGGATGAAACGCCTCCGTATACGGTCGACGTCCAGGCGCAGCAAGGCTCGATGACGGTCTATGCGCGCGCATATGACAGCTACGATCTCGACAGTCTCTATGCGTCAGTGACGCTCGTCGAAGCGACGCCGCCCACCGTTGCAATAACTTCACCCACTCCGAATACGACGCTCGTCGCACCAGCCTCGGTGGCCTACGAGGCAACTGCTGCAACGACCAGCGGCAGCATCGCTAAAGTCGAATTATTCGACGGCACCGAGTTTGCTGGTGGGAGGTTGCTCGGACAAGCAACGCAAATACCCGGTACGAATCGCTACACCTTCACTTGGTCGAGCGTGCCGGCCGGCGTCTATCCGGTTCGCGCGAAGGCGACCAGCACGACTGGTGCCTGGAAGCTATCGGAATACAACTATCTGTTTGTTAACTCGCCAAATCAAGCGCCGACAGTCACGTTGCTGACACCGGCCGACGGCACGAGCTACAACTTTCCCGTTTCGCTGGCGTTGAGCGCGCAGGCGTCAGATTCCGATGGTACCGTCGAGCGTGTGGACTTTTACAGCAATGGTGGGTCCACACCCATCGCATCGGTGCCGCGCGCAGAAGCATCGGGCAATACATTCCGCGCAAGCTGGGCGGCTCCTGCCAGTGGCCGCTACCTTGTAACGGCCAGGGCGTTCGACAACGTCGGTGCCGCAAGTGCAGTGTCGTCGACCGCAGTCGTTGATGTCAGTGCGGCCGTCGCGAGAGAAATATTCCACTATTATCATAGTGACGCCCAGGGTTCGATAGTCGCCGTGACGGACGAACTCGGACAGCGTCTCAGTGCGGCGCGCTACCGTCCCTTCGGCCATGCCGTGCCGAGCGTCGGCGCGAGCTCTCCGACGCGGTTGGGTTATTCGGGGAAACTGCTCGATGATGAACTGCAGCTTGTCTACTTTGGCGCTCGCCACTACGACCCGCTCTACGGCCGTTTCGTCAGTGTTGATCCTGCGGACATCAGTCGCGACAACCTCCACTCGTTCAATCGTTACGCCTATGCAAACAACAGCCCGGTGAACTTCGGCGACCCCGACGGGCGGGAGTCGCCGTGTTTTGCTGCCCGCCAGGGTTGCGGCATCTGGAAGATTGACTACGACACGCCTGAGGCGCAGGCGACCATCGGCGCGCTGTTCGCCGCGCCTGCTATCGCATCTGGCGGAACGGCGCTCGCTGCCCATGGTCTGCGCGCCCGGCTGATGGCCTTCCTGATGAGCCGGGCAGCAGCGCTCGAAAATGGCGTCATCGCGACGGAGATGGCCTACTCCATCAGTACCGGCGCTATGGCGCCCAACGTTGCCCCTGCATTGGGCGCGACGCTTGCTGCGCGCGCCTATGCCGATGCTATGCAGCCTGCGCGGCGCACGGTAGCGACAGTCGCAGCTGCGGCAACGCATGACGGCACGATTTTTCTCGGCCATTCCGGAATCCGGAACATCCCCTGGACGCAGGAGCTGCTGGAACTCATCAAGCTCGCGCCCGACTATATCCGCATGCATCGCAACTGGCTGAACTGTGCAGAAACCTATTGTATGAACGCGATCTCGGCAGCCGGGCGACCGCTGGCAGGCGTATTCATGTCACCGGCTTACCGTGTACGGGCTCCCGGCAACCCGCAACACGGATCGCTGATTCACGCTTGCGAAGTCTGTCAGTGGTTCATGAACGCTGCCGACGTCCAGTACCTGAGGTTCGACTGATGAAGCCGATTCATTCCGTCGGAGAAGCACTTGCTTCAATGCTCGACCCGGCGCGAGCGCTTCTCTTTCAGCGCTATGCGCATTGTCTCCAATTCGAAGATGCCGAGCTGCTCGACATCGACTACGTACAGCGTGCGGTCGCACAGGTGCTTGCGGTTACGGCAGGCATCACCGAGACCTCTTCGCTCGATGCGTTGCGCTACGAAATACTCGGCTGGGTTCAAGCCAACCCCGACCTCGAGCGAATCGATCCGCGTACCTATTGGGCATTGCGCGCCACGGGTTTCGTGCTGTCGGCCGGAGACGACGATGACGACATCGACGATATACACCACCGATTCCGAAGTTGCATCGCAAATGCGCTTGATGTAGCCGGTGCCTGACGAACAACTTCCGCTCTCGGCTCGTCGCGACGGTACGAACCGCCGCTGATCAGGCCTCCGCACGCGATCCAAACTACATGACTTCTATTTCTCGTCGTACTTCCGCGCGCTGCACGCTAGTAGTGCTCGCGTGCTCAATCCTGCTGTTCCCTGGGCTGTCGCTACCTGCAGGTCCCGAGATCACGCCGATCGACAGCAATCCGAGCCTGACCGATTTGTTTCCGATCGAAGAGTTGCCCGAAAGCCCCGAGGCCGGTCCACAATACGCGGATCCGGTCAGCGTTGATGAAGGCTTCGGGCGCCAGCGGGTCAGCGGAGTTCCTGGTGAGCGTATTGATCCGCGCACCGGCTCGCTCGAATTTCAGGCGGCCGATCTTACTGTGCCCGGCAATGGTGGTCTCGACATCGTCGTGTCGCGCACTCGGCGGACCAGTTTCTTCGCGCATCAAGGTGCGACTTATGTCACCGACGGATCATTCCAGGATTCGATCGCGGACTGGTCACTGGATATTCCAAATATCGAACTGCGTAGCGTCAACGAGTATCGGCAGAATAACGTTGATCTACCGTACACTCCCCTTGTTAACGATCTGCTGCATCTTGGCGGACTCCACCAGGGGGTGTGCCAGTCGCCATATCCGCCGCATCCAAGCTATCGCGGTGTGACGACGGGGGTGCCGAATCCAAGTCCCGCATTGTTGCAATATTTCGGCGGCGTTAGGCTGGTCGGCATTCCGGGGCAATCGGCGCGCGAGCTGCTGGTGCGCAACGCGCAGCAGCGGCTCTACGTCAACAGCCGCTATGCCACACCAGATCATTGGATCACCCGTTGCGAAGGAAGTCGGCATGCGCCGCACCCGGTTTCGAAATTCATCGTAAGCAGTCCGGAAGGCACGACGTACACGTTCGATGAACCAACAAAGGGCAACAACCTCGCCCTTTCGGGGGAGCACCCCTATTTTGGCAAGATGCGCGTCTTCATCTCGCGCATCGAAGACCGCAACGGCAACTGGATTCAGTACGAATACGACGATTCGTTCTTTGGCAGTAACGTGCTGCAGTATCCGGCGTTCGGCGGCCGCGATACTCCGGACATGCGCGAATTCGCCTATGTGAAACGAATCTACACGTCCGACGGCCGTGAGGTAACTTTCAATTGGGAGCCGAATCCATTCGTGCCCGGCGGACAATCGGGCTGCCGAAGCAACGCGTACGGTAGCTGCGGCTCGCCGAGCCGACGCTTAAAGAGCTTTTCGCATGCCGGCCGAACGTGGCAGTTCCGTTACAACGACAATCCGGCTCGCGGCGAAACAGATGGATCACGCTACCTCGAATCAGTCGAGCTGCCGAACGGACAGCGCTATCGGTATTCGGTGACACCGGGCGCCGCCGACCTATCAGGCTATGGGTGTCTGGGCTTTCCCTACGACGCGCAGCCGTCAGACTATCGTGTCGAATTTCCGGATGGTGGCGTGGCTGCCTATAAGATGACGACGCGCCGTTTCGAGAGACGCAATTCCGGCGCCGGCAATTGCTGGTACTGGACGGCCGTCAGCACCCGCACGGTTGATAGTCTCGTCGGCCCGTCGTCGGTGACACGCTGGTGTCCCGGGCCGACCGATCGTAGCGACACAACGTTATGGATGCATGTATTGTCGCCGACGCGCTACGACGCCTACAACTTCGAACGCGAAGGCAGCGATGGACGCTGGTGGGGCGAGGGCCAACTCGCGCAGCATCAGATTCGGCAACCGATATCGGCTTCGGTGTGTCCCTCGAATCTCGGCGATCCGGGAACAGGCCACCTACGTAAGACAACACACACCTACGCAAGAGGTAATCCGATTGCAGATTCGGACATGTTCACTCCGAGCTATCCCAATGCGATCGTGGCTCCGCGGGTAATTGCGAGCACCGTGGTCGACGAGCCAAATGCGGGGCGCTACGAGACGACGACGGATCAGCGCGACGCATTCATGCTGCCGCAGCTCACACGCGAATCGCTGGTCAACCAGTCGTCAACTTCGGAAGCCGCTCGCCGCACGAAGGTCAAGTACGATCATCGTGTGATCTGGCTGGAACTCACGATCAACCGCAATCTCGCGCGCGCCTATTGGTTTTCGGCGCAACATGAGCAGGTCGAATTCTGGGCGAGCCGTAACGGAGGCGCGGAATTCCTGGTGTATCGCGGCGGTCCGCCCACCAGCGGCCCCGTGCTGTTGAACGAGGGAAATTTTGTACCGGGCGACAATACCGTATTTACGATCGCGATTTACCCGCTGAACCAGCACTCGCCGGAGCGCAAGCTCGCCGAGGTCCGCGACATGCCGGTCGTTGGGAGTGAACTGAAGACCTACCGCACGGAAGCTTGGCAAATCGGGCGTCCTGGCGAAACCTGTCTTGTCGATGCCGATGCTGCAGACTGCTCGATCAAAAGTGGTATCACGCAGAGCGAACGCAGTATTTATGACGCGCGCGGCAATGTGACTACGAAAATCAGCTTCGGCATCATCACCGGTTATACATACTGGGAAACCGGAGATGTGCAGAGCGTAATTGATCCACTGCAGCGTGCGACGACTTTTTCGTCGTACAAGCGCGGTAAAGCGCGCACGATCATGCCTCCCGGCGTCGGCGGTGGCGAAACATTGGAAGTGGATGACCACGGCCAAACGACACGTATCATCAACGCTAACAGCGTAAGCACCTACTATGAGTACGATTCGCGCGGACGCCTCAAGAAAGTTGACTATGCGACTGGCTCGGACGCGACACTCGAGTGGTCCGCTGATGGGCGTGAACGTACTGTCACGCGAGGCAGGCTCAAGACCGTTGCTCGCTTCGACGGTTTCGGCCGGCTCGTTCGCGAATCGGCATCCGATACGCTGCTCGGCGACGTGGTTAATCGCGAATACGGCTTTGATGCCGTCGGGAACCGCGTGTACGAGAGCGAACCATACTCTGGCGGCAGCGTCGGCAATGGCGTTGAAGTCGGTTTCGACGCGCTAGATCGCGCAGTGCTGACGCGTCGTACTGCAGATGGCGCGACATCGTCGGTGACTTTTGAAGCGCCAGAGAAGCAGCTTCGGCGCGATTTCAGTGCTTCGCTGGCGACCTACGCCTTTCGCTCCTACGGTGCTCCGCGCTATGAGCAATTGTTGCGCGCGGACGCTGCCTACACATCGATCGATGTCAATGGCCTCGCCACGCAGCGTATGTGGACCACGCAGTTCGATGCGGATCAGCAGGGCTTCGTGCGTTCGATACGGCAGGGCGACGTGACGCGACGCTATGGGCTTAATGAGCGGCGCGAGCCAGTCAGCGAATTCTCGCCCGAACTCGGCGGCCAGCTTACGAGCGATGGGTACAACATCAGCCTGTGCCGCGACTATGCAGGCCAGATTACGGGCAAGAGTATCGGTGAAAAATGTGTCAAGCCCGCTGACGCAAATGTCGTGGAGAATACCTATGACGAGCGGGGGCGATTGAAGGCGATCGACTACCGTGATAGCGCATCAGCGGATGAAACTATTACGTACGATGGCATGAACCGTGTGCTCGCTATCGACAAAGGTCTGACTTCAAGTAGCTTCACTTACGACAATATGAACAATCTGTGTAGCCAGACGCGCCGGATTGATGGGTACGCGTTCACTCTGCGTCATGAGTACGACGATCTCCAGCACACGAACTCGCTGGTTTTCCCTTCGGGAAAACGCTACACGCTTTCAACTGACGCATTTGGCCGGCTTCGGTCGATCGCGGGTGTGGCGACGATCAACTATTACCCCAACGATTTACCTCAATCGATCGTTTTCGCGAATGGACAAGTGACCGTTTTTTCTCTGACAGCCGATAGCGAGATTCACAAGATCACTACGCAGCGCAGTGCAGACAAGTTGGTCGACCTGACCTACGGTTTCGACGTCGATCGAAATGTAACTTCAGTAACGGATGCGCTGGTGCCCTCGGCTACGCTGACGCTGGGATATGACGAGCTGAACCGGCTCACGGAAACGCGTATAGGCGCTCCGAAGGGAGCGATCTATCGTCGTGGCTATGATGGATCCGGAAACGTTGTGTTCGACCAGACGCCGGAGTTTCCTCTGATCAACTTCACATATGACGGAAACAATCGTCTTGATTCGACGTCGGGATCGCTTTCGCGCACGTTGAGTTACGATCCGCTCGGCAATATCAGGACTGATGGAGTCAAGACCCTTCAGTTCGCGTACGACGGTAACCTCATGCATGCGACGGCAGGTGGGAAGTCGAAGTTGATGACCTACGACGGGCGCGATCGCCTCCTGCGCCAGGATACAGCCGAAGGTCCGGTCTACTACGTTTATTCGGGGGACAACCTGATGTTCGAGTATCACCCCGATCAGAAGCGTTACATGGAATATTTGTACGCCGGAGCGATGTTGCTTAGTAGCCGAACGGTCGAGAATGCGGACCTGTCCGACGCCGATGGCGATGGCGTCAGCGATGTCAACGAGTTCCGCGGTCTCGGGCAAGTCGAGCGATGTCCCATGATGAACCGACAATGACGCCTTCGGTAACGTGCCGATCCTCTGCAAAGGATCGGCACGGTATCGCTCGCCAACGACAGCATGGCGCGCCGGCTGAGACTGTATGATTTCGCCAGCGAGCGGTTCACTGCCCATCCACGACATCCTTCCTGACCTGCTCGCGACGCTCGCGAGCGGCCCGCGCGCGGTGCTCGAAGCGCCGCCCGACGCGGGCAAGACCACGCAGGTGCCATTGGCATTGCTGGATCAGCCCTGGCTGGAAGGCCGCAAGATCCTGCTGCTCGAACCGCGACGCATTGCGGCGCGCGCGGCGGCCGAGTTCATGGCGCGTCAGCTCGGCGAAGCCGTCGGCGAGACGGTCGGCTATCGGATCCGTTTCGAAGCCAAGGTATCGGCTGCGACGCGCATCGAGGTCGTGACCGAAGGCATCCTCACGCGGCTGCTGCAGTCCGATCCCGAACTCGCCGGCATCGGCGCGATCCTGTTCGACGAATTCCACGAGCGGCACCTGCACGGCGATCTCGGCGCAGCACTCGCGCTCGACGTGCAGAACACTCTGCGGCCCGATCTGCGACTGCTCGTGATGTCGGCAACGCTCGACGGCGAGCGCATCGCGCGCTGGCTCGATGCGCCGCGGCTCACGAGCGCGGGCCGCAGCTTTCCGGTCGACATCGCGTATCCGCCCGCACGTACGGGCGAGGACTGGCTGCCGCATCTGCGTCGCGTGACCGAGCAGGCGCTCGCGGACACCGACGGCGACATCCTCGTGTTCCTGCCGGGCAAGCGCGAGATCGAACGCGCGCGCACCGTGCTGGGCGGCGTGGCCGATGCGGCGTCGAACGTGCACGTGCTCGCGCTGCACGGCGAGCTGTCGCTGCAGGAGCAACGCGCGGCATTGGCGCCGGCGGCTGCCGGTACGCGGCGCATCGTGCTCGCGACGAACGTTGCGGAATCGAGCGTGACCTTGCCCGGCATACGAGCCGTGATCGATACGGGACAGGCGCGCGAGCCGCGCTTCGATCCGAACTCGGGCTTCACGCGGCTGCAGACCGTCGCGATTTCGCAGGCCTCGGCCGATCAGCGCGCGGGTCGCGCCGGTCGCGTCGCCGCGGGCCGCGCATACCGATTGTGGCCGCAGAGCCAGCGGCTGGAGCCGTCGCGCAAGCCGGAACTGGAACATGTGGAACTGTCCAGTCTTGCGCTGGAGCTCGCGGCCTGGGGCGCCGATACCCTGCCCTGGCTCGATCCGCCGCCGCCCGGCAATCTCGCGCAGGCACGCGAACTGCTCGTGCTGCTCGGCGCGCTCGATGCGAACCGGCGCATCACGGCGCTGGGCCGCGAACTGACCGAACTCGGCGCGACGCCGCGACTGGCCGCGGCCGCGGTGCGGGCGCCGGCGCGTGATCGTGCGCTGGTCGCCGACCTGCTGGCGGCACTCGATGCCCGCAGTCCGCTGCGCGGCGAAGCGGGGCGCAGCGACGATTTCCGTCTGCGCATCGCGGCGCTGCATGCTTGGCGCCGCGACGGTGCGCGCGCGGCGCGCGATGCCGACATCGGCGCATTGGCTGCGCTCGACCAGGCGGTTGCCGGATGGCGCCGCCGCCTGCGCAGCGATGCGCCCGCGCGCGACAGCGGCGATGCGCTGCGCATCGGCGATCTGCTGCTGCATGCGTTTCCGGATCGCGTCGCGAAGCAGGACCCGGCCAATCCGCGCCGCTATGCCCTGTCGAACGGTCGCGGCGCGCGCCTGCATGACAACACGGCGCTCTACGGCGAACCCTGGCTGATCGCGCTGGATCTGCGTCTCGAAGACAAGGACAGCCTGATCCTGTCGGCCGCGCCGTTCGACCCGGACTGGCTCGAACGCGACTTCGCCGAGCGTTTCGCGAACGTGCGCGCGGTGCGCTGGAACGCCGCAAAGCGCGCGGTCGAGGCGTTCGAGGAACGCCGTTTCGCCGCGCTCGTGCTGAGCCGGCGCCAGGTCGCGGTCACGCCGGCCGACGCGGTACCGGCGCTGATCGCGGCCGTGCGCGACGCCGGGCTCGATGTGCTGCCCTGGAGCGACAACGCGCGCGAGCTGCGCCAGCGCGTGCTCGCGCTGCGCGGCTGGTGTCCGGAACTCGGCTTGCCGGATCTGTCCGATGCGGCGCTGCTCGCATCGCTCGAGGAATGGCTCGCGCCGTATCTCGACGGCAAATCGCGCATCGATGCATTGCGCACCGACGAGCTGTCGCAGGCGCTGACCGGCATGCTCGATTACGAGCAGCGCCGCGTGCTCGATGCGCAGGCGCCGGTGAGCATCCGCGTGCCCAGCGGCAACGAACGCCGCATCGACTACGCCGACGGACAGTCACCCGTGCTCGCGGTGAAATTGCAGGAACTGTTCGGCTTGGCCGATACGCCGCGCATCGCGCAGGGCCGCGTGCCGCTGACCCTGCATCTGCTGTCGCCCGGTCAGTGGCCGATCCAGGTCACGCAGGACCTCAAGGGCTTCTGGGAGCGCACCTATCCCGAGGTCAGGAAGGAACTGAAGGGCCGCTATCCGCGACATCCCTGGCCCGACGATCCGTGGACCGCCGCGCCGACCGCGCGGGCGAAGCCGCGCGGGACGTGACGGGCCGGGACTACAAAATATACCGCGAGTGGTCCTCGTCCTTGACGAGCTCGCCCAGGCGTGCGTCGACATACGCGGCGTCGATGCGGTAGTTCGCGCCGCCGCGGTCGGGGGCCTCGAACGAGATCGAGTCGAGCAGGCGTTCGAGCACCGTGTGCAGTCGGCGGGCGCCTATGTTCTCGGTGCGTTCGTTGACCTGGAACGCGATTGCGGCGAGACGCGAGACGCCGTCGTCGGTGAATTCGAGCGTGACGCCTTCGGTCGCGAGCAGTGCGGTGTATTGCTTGGTCAGCGCGTTGTGCGGTTCCCGCAGGATACGTACGAAGTCGTCGCTGCTGAGCGCGCCGAGCTCGACGCGGATCGGAAAGCGGCCCTGCAATTCGGGGATCAGATCCGACGGTTTCGCGAGCGAGAACGCGCCCGAGGCGATGAACAGGATGTGGTCGGTCTTGATCACGCCGTATTTGGTCGACACGGTCGAGCCCTCGACGAGCGGCAGCAGGTCGCGCTGCACGCCTTCGCGGCTGACGCCCGCGCCGTGCCATTCGCCGCGTTGTGCGACCTTGTCGATCTCGTCGATGAACACGATGCCGTTCTGCTCGCAGTTGCGCAGCGCCTCGGCCTTGAGTTCGTCTTCATTGAGCAGCTTGCCGGCCTCCTCCTCGAGCAGGATGGGCCAGGCAGCCTTGATCGTCAGCTTGCGCGACTGCGTGCGGCCGCCCGCGAGCGACTGGAACATGCCGCGCAGCTGCTGGCTCATTTCCTCCATACCCGGCGGCGCGGCGATCTCGACGCCGAGGTTCACGTTGGTTTCGAGGTCGATCTCGCGGTCGTCGAGCTTGCCTTCGCGGAGCTGCTTGCGCAGTTTCTGCCGCGTTTCCGAATCGGTCGCATCGGCCGGCGTCTTCTCCCACGAACTCGTGCGCCGCGGCAGCAGCGCATCGAGGATGCGTTCCTCGGCGCGATCTTCCGCGGTGGTCTTCACGCGCGCCTTGGCCTGTTCGCGCGTCATCTTCCAGGCCATGTCGGCGAGATCGCGCACGATCGATTCCACGTCCTTGCCGACGTAGCCGACTTCGGTGAACTTGGTCGCTTCGACCTTGATGAACGGCGCGTTCGCGAGGCCCGCGAGGCGGCGCGCGATCTCGGTCTTGCCCACGCCGGTAGGGCCGATCATGAGGATGTTCTTCGGCGTGACTTCGTCGCGCAGCGACGAATCGAGCTGCATGCGGCGCCAGCGGTTGCGCAGCGCGATCGCCACCGCGCGCTTGGCAGACTGCTGGCCGACGATGTAGCGGTCGAGTTCGTTGACGATTTCGCGGGGAGTCAGTTCGGACATGCGAGCGGGAATCCGGCAGGAAGGGGCGACGCGGGCGGGCTTGCGCCTCAGGCCCGGCGGTTCGCTTCGGTGTCGCCGTCGAGTTCCTCGATGGCAATGGAATGATTGGTGTAGATGCAGATGTCGCCGGCGATCTTGAGTGCGCGTTCGACGATGCTGCGCGCGTCGAGGTCGGTACTTTCGAGCAGCGCCTTCGCCGCCGCCTGCGCGTACGGGCCGCCCGAGCCGATCGCGATCAGACCGTGCTCGGGCTCGAGCACGTCGCCGTTGCCCGAAATGAGCAGGGAGCTTTCGCGGTCCGCGACCGCGAGCATGGCTTCGAGGCGGCCGAGCCGACGGTCGGTGCGCCATTCCTTGGCCAGCTCGACCGCGGCGCGCGTCAGCTGGTTGCCGTGCTTGGCGAGCTTGTCTTCGAACAGCTCGAACAGCGTGAACGCATCGGCGGTGGCGCCCGCGAATCCGGCGAGCACGTCGCCGCGGCCCAGCCGGCGCAGTTTGCGCGCATTGGACTTGACGACCGTGTTACCGAGCGTGACCTGCCCGTCGCCGCCGATGACGACCTTGCCGTTGCGTCGTACCGATACGATCGTCGTCGCGTGAAAACTGTCCGCCATGAGGCCTCCCGGATCTGAACCAGGAAGGTAGGGACAGCGGCGCGGCGGCACAAGAGCCGCCGGACATGGCCCGGCGGCTCGGCGGGGCGATGCGTCGCTATGCGCGGGCGCGGCGCGAGCTGCGTGCCAGATTGCCGAGCAGCTTTTCGGTGCCGTCCCAGAGCTGGCGGCGTGCGGTCAGGCTCGCGATCGCGGCCTTGCGCACGGTGTCGACGAGTTCGGGTTCGCGCTGCAGGGCGCGGTCGATGATGGCTTCCGCCGCGGGGCCGTGCGCGTCGCCGTCGAGCTCGATGTGCCGGTCGAGGTAGTAAACGAACGACGGCGCCTGCAGACGATCGAGGCTCCAGCTGTCGAGCAGGCGCTGGAACATGCCGGGAATCACGTTCTCGCGTCCGTAGAAGAAATTCGCCATCACGACGAGGGTGCGCTCGCCGATCGCGACGCGCAGCGTGTTCGTCACGAAGTCGATGACGCAGGTCGGTGCGCCGACGCGGCCGAGCGCGTTCTCGACTGGCACACGCTCGCGCACCAGCGAGAGGAACTGCTGGAACGGCCGCGTGTCGGCGCCGACTTCGCGCATCGCGGCGAGATAGAGGTCCATGTGGCTGATCGGATGCCCGTCCGGCCCAGTGTCCGTTTCTTCGCCGAGAATGATTTCATTGATCAGGTGGGCCGCTTCGATGTCCGGCGGCGGCATCCAGGGCAACTCGACGCAGGTGAGGTCGCGCTGCAGTCGCTTGGCCAGCGACATGAAATCCCAGACCGCGTAGACGTGGACCTGCATGAATGCACGCAGCGAATCCATGTCGCGGATCGCGCCGAAGACGCGGTGCGTGTGCAGGGCGTCGCGCAGCTCACGCACATCCGGCGTGAATACCTGTTCGAGTAATGCGGACACGGCTGACTCCTCCTAGAAAGGCGCGGAACCGCCGGACGCCGCCACGGCATCCGGTGTCGCGCGGTACTACGCTGGAACATTTGTCGCGATTCGCTGGCGCGTCGCCGCGACGCGCCCGTCGTTCTCCGGAAATGCGTGCGAAGCCTGTATGCGATCGTCGGGTGGCGTCGGCGTCGCAGCGTTTCGACCGGCCCGAATCCGCACTGACGCCGCGTCAGCTGTTCTGATAGAGCGGATAGAGGCTGCCTTCTTCGCGTTCGATGCGTTGCACGAGCAGCGCGCCGACGTGACGGTAGTCGGCGAGGAAGGCCCCGCGTTCGGCCGACGTCACGAGCGGCTGCTGGTATTTCTTGACGAAATCGATGACCCCGCGCGCGATCGCATTCATCTCGCGGCGGAAATCGCGGATCAGGTTGAAGTTCTCTTCGTCGTCGCGCAGCGTGTACTCGACGTAGTTGTAGAAGCGCACGTTCTCCGCGAGGAGATGCGCTTCGAGCTGCGACTTGAACGCGATCAGCCGGGCGGGCAGCAGATCCCAGCGATCGCGCTCGGGCAGCAGGCCGATCTGCTCGTAGGCATGCACGAGTTCACGGTGATCGTGCGTGAGTTGCGGCACCAGCTGCGCGTCGTAGCGCGGCGCCTGCGCACTGCCGTGGGTCAGCGGACGAGCCGGCGCCGGGGCGGGCGACTGTCGGCCGAACAGCTTGCGGATGGCTGCGAACATGCGGGCTCCGTCACGAGGCCACCGCAGGGGCTGCGGGCGTGACAACGATCCTAACAGTCCGCGAATTAAATTCAATCGTATACGTATTGCTTAAATGGTCGAAATAAAAAAGCGATATTGTGTAGTGCGTCACAAGTCACGTGAGCCGTTGCGGCGCCATTTCCGTCCGCGCCGTGCCGGCACTCGCCGGACCCCGAAAAAGAAACGGCCCGCGGCCCCGTGAAGGGCGGCGGGCCGCGCCGGCGCGACGTATGGTTCAGGTCGGCATGTACAACGGATACAGGTTGCCTTCTTCGCGCTGGATGCGCTGCACGAGCAGGCCGCCGACGGTGCGGTAGTCGGCCAGGAAGCCATGCATCAGGCTGTCGGCGTCGCCGTGTGCCTGGTATTTCTTCACGAAGTCGATGACGCCGCGCGCGATCGTGTTCATCTCGCGACGGAAGTCGCGGATCAGCGCGAGGTTCTCGGCGTCGTCGCGCAGGGTCGATTCCACGTAATTGTAGAAACGCACGTTTTCGGTCAGCAGATGCGCTTCGAGCCGCGTCTTGAACGCGGTCAGCAATGCCGGGATCTCATGGAGGCGCCGCGCCTCGTAGGTGCGGCCGATCTGCTCGAACAGCGCGACGAGTTCCTGGTGATCGTTCTTGAGCGCCGGGACGAGACCCGAGTCATAGCTAGGGCCGCGCGGCGGCGGCGGGGCCACGCCGTTGCGCACGGGGGCCGGTGCGGGCGCCGGTTTGGCGGGTTGGCCGATGAATCTGCGCAGCATGTCGAGCATGGTTCCTCCGATACCGCGGGTACTGCGGTCTGGCAACGATCGCCGCCCGGGGCGCGACGCGCTCCGGGGGGGCGGATTCATGGGCCGCGCACCGGCGAACGGCGGGCGGTCTCGGGACGACGAAAGCATCTGACGCGTAGGCGCTTAGCCTACTCAATAACCTGCCGGAAAAATATGTCGAATATGACGTATGTCACGAAGTGCAGAAGTTGCCACGGTGCTGCGGCGCAAGGTCGCAGGCGCTTGAGCATTCCATCACGAATGGTATGTTATCGGCCGGCAACGATCGGAGGTCTTCTCATGAATCTCTGGCTGGCCGCTGCGGCGGCGGTCGCTTTCGCGACGTTTCTGATTCACACCGTGATCGGCGGTCGCGAGATCGCGCGCCCGTTGCTGGCAGCGCGCGATCTCGCACGCATCCCCCGGCTCACCGCGTACTACTGCTGGCACATGGTCACGATCCTGCTGCTCGGCATGAGCGTATCGCTGGCCTGGTCCGCGCGCCACGCAAACACGCCGCTGGTCGTGCTGATGACGGCGCTCGCGCTCGCGTTCACTGCGTTGAGCCTCGGCCTGGTCGCGGCCTATCGGGTCCGTCCGTGGTACCTGCCGCAATGGAGTCTGTTCGCCGTGATTGCCGTGCTCGCCGGCCTGGGACTCGCCTGAGGTGGTGCGCCGGACCGACGTCGACTGGATCGCGATCGGACTCGATCTGCTCGTCGAGCACGGGCATACGCGGCTGACCGTCGCCGACCTCTGCGCGCGTTCCGGCCGCACCAAAGGCTCGCTGTATCACCACTATCCGGACATGGGCGCGTTTCGTGCGGCGCTGCTCGGCGTCTGGCGCGAACGCCATACCATGCGCCTGATCGCCGAGGCCGAGCGCGAAGCGAGCGTCGACGGCAAGATCCGCGTCCTCGACACGCTTGCGCAGGCACTCGACCTGCGGCTCGAGCGCGCCGTGCGCAACTGGGCGGCGCACGACGCCCACGCGCGCGAGGCGGTGCAGGCGGTGGATCGCGAACGCATCGCCTATCTCGCGCGGCTGTGCCGTGACGACGGCGTCGCCGCGGCGGAGGCGCGCGATCACGCGACGCTGACCTACGCGCTGTTCCTCGGTCTGCAGCAGTTGCTCGGCGAGGACGAGCAGGCGGTCCTGCGCCGGCTCGCGACACAGGTCGAATTCGTGCTGCCGCGCACTGCCGCGACGAAAGGACGCCGCACGTGACCGCGCCCGATGCCTCGCGCGTCTCCGGTACGAGCCTGCTCGCCTGGCGCAACCTGAGCCACGACCGTGCGCGCTTCGTCGTGACCCTGGTCGGCGTGCTGTTCGCCGTTCTGCTCATGGGCGTGGAGCTCGGCCTGCTGCTCGGCTTCGCGCGGACCACGTCGGGCCTCGTCGATCACACGTCGGCCGATCTCTGGATCACGCCTGCGGGAACGACCAATGTCGACATCGCCGGACGTCTCGACGAGCGCCGCCGGTTCGAGGCGCTGGCGGTGCCCGGCGTAGCTTCGGTCGACATGCTGATGATGCAGTTCGCGTTCTGGCGCAAGCCCGACGGCGGCACCGAAAGTGTGAGCGTGGTCGGGTTCAATCTCGCAAGCGGCCAGGGCCGGCCCTGGAATCTCGTCGAAGGACGTCTCGAGGATCTGCAGCAGGACGACGCGGTCATCATCGACACGCTCTACGCGGGCAAGCTCGGCGTCACGGCGCTCGGGCAGACCGTCGAGATCAACAACCGGCGCGCGCGCGTCGTCGGCTTCACGGCCGGCATCCGCACCTTCACGCAAAGCCCGTACGTGTTCACGACGCATCGCAACGCACAGCATTTCACCTTCTTCCGGTCCGACCAGACCACGTATCTGCTGGTCGCGCTGGAGCCGCGTGCGAACGCCGCGCTCGTGCGCGACGCGCTGCAGGCGCGCCTGGGCCGCGTGGACGTCTGGTTCGCGGCCGACTTCGCGCGCGCGGCGCAGCGCTACTGGCTGATCACGACAGGCGCGGGTTCGGCATTGCTGCTCGCCGCGCTGCTCGGGCTGATCGTCGGCATCGTTATCGTCGGCCAGACCCTGTACGCGACCACCGTGGATCGTCTGCCGGAATACGCGACCCTGCGCGCGATGGGTGCAGCGAATCGTTATCTCTATCGTGTGATCCTGAAGCAGGCGGCAATCAGCGCGGTGTTCGGGTTCGGCGGCGGCATGCTGCTCGTCGCACTCGTCGTCGCGGCCAGCGCGGGCAGCACGGTCGCCGTCGCGATGCCGTGGGGCCTCGTCGGCGTGCTCGCGGTGCTCACCTCGTGCATGTGCGCGCTCGGCGCGCTGGTCTCGATCCGTCGCGTCACGCGCATCGATCCGACTTCGGTGTTCCAATGAGCGCCGTGATCACACTCGAGCAGATCGGCGTGGTCTACGGCCAGGGCGCGACCGCGTTCACGGCGTTGCAGGACATCAGCCTCGCGATCGACGCCGGCGAGATGACCTTGCTGCTCGGTCCCAGCGGCTCGGGCAAGACCAGTCTGCTGCAGGTCATGGGTTGCCTGCTGCGTCCGAGCCGCGGCCGCGTGCACCTGTTCGGCAGTCCGCTCGCGGGCGGGCTCGGCGTCGAGGCGATGGCCGCGCTCCGGCTCGCGCACGTCGGCTTCGTGTTCCAGCACTACAACCTGTTCCCGACCCTGAAAGCCTGGGAGAACGTCGCGATCGCGCTCGACATCAAGGCCGTACCGCGCGCGTCGCAGCGGGCGCAGGCGCTGGCTCTGCTCGATCGCCTCGGTCTCGCCGATCGTGCCGGGCATTATCCGAGCGAGCTCTCGGGCGGGCAGAAGCAGCGCGTCGCGATCGCGCGCGCGCTGGCCGGCCGGCCGCGCATCCTGCTCGCCGACGAACCGACCGCGGCGCTCGACGGCAAGACCGGCCAGAGCGTCGCCGCGACCCTGCACGGCCTTGCGCGCGACGAGGGCGTCGCGGTCGTCGTGGTCAGTCATGATCCGCGCGTCGAACCGTTCGGCGATCGCGTCCTGCATCTCGAAGACGGCCGCCTCGTCGACGACCGGCGTCCGCAGCGGAGTTCCGTATGAATCGTGTACTGCATGGTCTGGGTATCGCGGCGATCGCATTGTTCGTTGCCGGTTGCGGTCGCGATGCGCCATCCGCATCGGCGGCCGGCGGCAAGCTGAGCGTGATCGCCGCGGGCGGTCTCGTGGAACCGGCCGGCGAAGAGCGGGTGATCATTCCGCAGCTGTCGGGACGTCTGTCCAAGGTGCTGATCGCCGAAGGCGATGCGGTGCGCGCCGGACAGCTCATCGCCGAGATCGAAAACAGCGAATACCGCGCGGCAGTCGCTGCGGCCGAGGCCGAACTGCAGCGCCGCGACGCCGAGCTCGAGCGACTGAAGAACGGCGCGCGACGCGAAGAAATCGCCGCGGCCGAGGCCGCGCGTGCCGAAGCCGTCGCGCTCGAACGGCAGGCGCTGGCCGAACGCGACCGCCGCGACGATCTCGTGCGCAACAAACTGATCGCCGCGGAAACCGCGCAGCAGGCGCGCGCGCAGGCCGAGGCCGCGGTCGCGCGCCGCACGCGCGCCGACGCCGATCTCGCACTGTTGCGCGCGGGCGCGCGCACCGAAGACCTCGCCGCCGCGGCGGCCGCGGTCGCCGCCGCCCGCGCGGAACGCGACCGCGCGCAGGCGCTCGTCGAGAAAACGCTGATCTACGCGCCGATCGACGGCAATGTGCTCAAGCGTGATCTCAGCGAAGGCGAAACCGTCGTCGCGCTGTCGCCGCTGCCGCTCGCGCGCATCGGCAATCTGTCCCGGCGCTACGTGCGCGCCGACATCGACGAACTCGATATCGGCCGCATCCGCGAAGGCCAGGCCGCGACCATCGTCAGCGATGCGTTCCCGCAGCAGCAGTTCGCCGGCAAGGTCGTGCGCGTGAGCCAGCGCATGGGGCGCCGCAA
>CAMLSI010000031.1 GCA_946482585.1 uncultured Lysobacteraceae bacterium | reverse complement strand
ACGGAGTAACCCATGCGCAGAATCCTCATCGTCGGCGCGACCTCGGCGATCGCCGAAGCGACCGCCCGCCTGTTCGCCGCGCGCGGCGACGCGCTCTGCCTCGTCGGCCGCGACGCGGGCCGGCTCGCGACGATCGCGGCCGATCTCGGCGTGCGCGGCGCCGTGCGCACCGCGACGGCCACGCTCGACGTCACCGATTTCGCCGCGCATGCGGCCGTGATCGACGACGCCGAACGCGAACTCGGCGGCCTCGACACGGTGCTGATCGCCCACGGCACGCTGTCGAACCAGAGCGAATGCGAAGATTCGGTCGATGCGATGCGGCGCGAATACGACATCAACGCGCTCAGCGTCATGGCGCTGCTGACACCGATCGCGAACCGCTTCGCGAAGCAGGGCTTCGGCGACATCGCCGTGATCTCCTCCGTCGCCGGCGACCGCGGCCGCATGTCGAACTACGTCTACGGTTCGGCGAAAGCCGCCGTGACCGCGTTTCTCTCCGGCCTGCGCCAGCGCCTGCACAAATCCGGCGTGAACGTGCTCACGATCAAGCCGGGCTTCGTCGACACGCCGATGACGAAGGACTTTCCGAAAGGCGCGCTCTGGGCGCAGCCCGATGCGGTTGCGCAGGGCATCGTCAAGGCGATCGACAAGCGCAGGAGCGTCGTCTATCTGCCGTGGTTCTGGTCGCTGATCATGCTCGTGATCCGCAATGTGCCGGAGTTCGTGTTCAAGCGGGTGAAGCTCTGATGATGGCCAAGACCGACAAGCTCGTCCTGACCGGCGCGGCCGGCCTCGTCGGCCAGAATCTCGTCGTCGAGCTCAAGGCGCAGGGCTATACCAACCTCGTCGCGATCGACAAGCATGCGCACAATCTCGCGATCCTGCGCGAGTTGCATCCGGACGTCGCGATCATCGAGGCCGATCTCGCCGAACCCGGCGCCTGGAGCGACAGCTTCGCGGGCGCGGCCGTCGTCGTGCAGCTGCATGCGCAGATCACGGGCAAGTTTCCGGACGAATTCGTGCGTAACAACGAACAGGCGACGCGGCATGTACTCGACGGGATCCGCAAGCACGCCGTGCCCTACCTCGTCCACATCAGCTCGTCGGTGGTCAATTCGGTCGCGAACGACGACTACACGAACACGAAGAAGGCGCAGGAGAAGCTCGTCGTCGACAGCGGACTCGCGCATTGCGTGCTGCGTCCGACCCTGATGTTCGGCTGGTTCGATCCGAAGCACCTGGGCTGGCTGTCGCGCTTCATGGCCAAGGTGCCGGTGTTTCCGATTCCGGGACATGGCCGCTACATGCGGCAGCCGCTGTACGAGCGCGACTTCTGCCGCTGCATCGTCAAGTGCATCGAGACGCAGCCCCCCGGCGCGATCTACGACATCTGCGGCGACACGCGCATCGACTACGTCGACATCATCCATACCATCAAGCGCGCGAAGGGCCTGCGCACGCCGATCGTGCACATCCCGTACTGGCTGTTCAAGGCGCTGCTCAAGGTCTATGCGCTGTTCAGCGACAAGCCGCCGTTCACCGCCGCGCAGCTCGACGCATTGACCGCCGGCGACGAGTTCACCGGCGTGGATACGCGCACCGTGTTCGGCGTGGAGCAGACACCGTTCGCCGAGGCCGTGCGCGAGAGCTATTGCGATCCGCGCTACGCGCACATCGTGCTGGAGCGCTGACCGCATGGCCCGGCACAATCCGCCGCACCGTTCAATGCCGCTTTTCCACAAGGTTCATTCGTGAGCGACAAGAAGAAACGTTTCGCCATCGTCGGCGCCGGTCCCATGGGCCTCATGGCGGCGATGGAAATCCTCAAGGCCGGCCACGAGGTCGACGTCTACGAACGCGACGACCGCATCGGCGGCATGTCGGCGGCGTTCGACTTCGACGGCCTGCAGATCGAACGCTACTACCACTTCGTCTGCAAGACCGACGATCCGCTGTTCGAGCTCATGGCCGAACTCGGCATCGGCGATACGCTGAAGTGGACCGACACGAAGATGGGTTTCTACTGCCAGGGAAAACTCTACAAGTGGGGCACGCCGTTCGCGCTGCTCGGCTTCGACAAGCTCGGCTGGATCGACAAGTTCCGCTATGCGCTGCACGTGATGCGCACCAAGAGCGTCGGCGACTGGCGCGCGCTCGACAAGGTCGGCGTCACCGACTGGCTCGTACGCAATCTCGGCGAGCGCGCCTACAAGGTGCTCTGGGAGCGGCTGTTCCATCTGAAGTTCTACGAGTACAAGGACAAGCTGTCGGCGGCATGGCTCGGTACGCGCATCAAGCGCGTCGCGCTGTCGCGCAGGAACCTGTTCCAGGAATCGCTCGGATTCATCGAAGGCGGTTCGGAGACGCTGCTGCAAAAAATGCAGGAATTCATTCTTGCGCGCGGCGGGCGAATCCATCTGTCCGCCGGCATCGATCGCGTGAATGCGCCCAGCGGCAAGGTCGAGAGCATCACCGTGCGCGGCGAGACGTCGCCGGTCGACGGCGTGATCAGCACGGCGCCGATCCAGTACGTGCCGCGCCTCGTGCCGGAACTGCCCGACACCTTCGTCGCGCGCATCCGCGCGCTCGAGAACATTCCGGTCGTCTGCGTCATCCTGAAACTGAAGCAGCCGCTCAGCGAGAATTTCTGGATGAACATCTGCGACGACGGCATCGACATTCCGGGCGTCATCGAGTATTCGAACCTCAATCCAGGCGCCGGCCCGGCCGTCGTCTACGCGCCGTTCTACATGCCCAAGACCCATCCGAAGTACGCGCGCGACAATGCCGCATTCATCGAGGAGACGCTGGCGTATCTGCCGAAGCTCAATCCCGCGTTCTCGCGTGACTGGGTACTGGCCAGCCATTGCCATCGCTACGAGTACGCACAGGCCGTCTGCCCGCCGGGTTACTATGATCTGCTGCCGCCGATGCAGACGCCGATCCAGGGCTTCTGCATGGCCGATACCGCGTACTACTACCCGGAAGACCGTTCCATCTGCGAGAGCGTCAAGGTCGCCAAGGCCCTGGCGCGCACCGCGTTAGCGTGAGCACCGCCATGTCCGAATCCAAAGTCGAACTCGACAAGCTGTACAACCAGCGTTTTCCCGAAGCCGCGCTTGCGCAAAAGCACGCCATCTGGAAAGTGCTCTGCAGCGACTTCTTCAGCCGCTATGTGAAAGCTACCGATACGGTCGTCGACATCGGTGCAGGCTACTGCGAGTTCATCAACAACATCCAGGCCGGCAAGAAGATCGCGGTCGACCTCAATCCCGACGTGCGTCGCTTCGCATCGCCGGACGTGCGGGTCATCAACGAGTCTTGCACGGCGATCCGCGAACTCGACAGCGACAGCGTCGATGTCGTGTTCATGAGCAATTTCCTCGAGCATCTGCCGAGCAAGGATCTGGTGCTCGACACCTTCCGCGAGTCGCAGCGGATCCTGCGCAAGGGCGGCCGCGTCATGGTGCTGCAGCCGAACATCCGCTACCTGCCCGGCGAATACTGGGATTATTTCGACCACCACACGCCGCTGACCGAGCGCAGCCTCGTCGAAGGCCTGCAGCTCGCCGGCCTCGAGCCGACCACGGTCATCGCGAAGTTCCTGCCGTACACGACCAAGAGCCGGCTGCCGCAGGCGCCGTGGCTCGTGCAGCTGTATCTGAAGGTGCCGCTGGCGTGGCACGTGCTGGGCAAGCAGGCGTTCGTCGTGGCCGAGAAACGAGGCGGTTGATGGCCGCGGCCCCGCGCGCCGAGACAAGAGGCGACGGCCGGTGATCTCGGCACGATTGGTCCGCTTCGTCGTGGTCAGCGGTGCGGCGGCGCTGATCAATTTCGGGTCGCGCATCCTGTTCAGTCTCGTCGCGCCCTATCCCGTGGCGATCGCGCTGGCGTTCTGTGCCGGCATCAGCAGCGCGTTCGTGCTCAACCGGCTGTTCGTGTTCGAGCAGCCGACGATTCCGCTGCGCGAACAGATGTTCTGGTTTCTCGCGGTGAATCTGTTCGCGCTCGCGCAGACCATGGCCGTGAGCCTGCTGCTCGAATACTGGCTGTTTCCGTCACTGGGCATGCGCTGGCACAGCGCTGCAGTCGCGCATGCGATCGGCATCGTGTTTCCGATCGCGAGCAGCTACCTCGGCCACAAGAAACTCTCGTTCCGCTCCAGCCCATGAACTCGACGCAATGGACGACACCGCTGCCGCGCGCGCCGCGGGACCACGCTTGGTTCGGCGCCCTCGTCGCCGTGCTCGTGTTCGCCATCTCGCTGCGACTGGGGATAGGCACGGCCGGAACGAATCTCGACGAATCCTGGTCGGCGGTCATCGCCTGGGCACACGTGCACGGCGAGCAGTGGGGCAGTGACATCGTGTTCACGTACGGGCCGCTTGGCTGGCTCAATCCGTACGCGACCTACAACCCGACGCTGTTCTCCACGTTCTTCGCGAGCCAGATCGCACTGAGCATCGGCATCGCAGTCGCGTTCGGGCTGGCGGCGAACCTGCTGCGCGGTCTCGACCGGCTGCTGCTGCTCGCGGCCATCGTCGTGCTCTCGCCGTGGCTGCACAGCGACGTACTGCTGCTGAGCGCCCTGGTGCTCTCTGTCGCCGCCGTCGAACGCGTCGCGCAGGCGGCGCCCGCCACGCGCTTCGGGCCCGCTCTTGCGCTGGGCATCGTCGCCATCCTGTGCGCAGCGCTGGGACTGCTGAAATTCAGTTTCTTCCCGCTCACGATTGCAGTCTGGTTCGTCGGCACGCTGTTGCTGCAGCTTCGCGGACGCACCGGCGCGGCGTCCGGCTGGTTTTTCGCCGTCCCCGCGAGCTGGCTTGCGCTGTGGATCTCGAACGGGCAATCGCCAGGCGGCATCGGCACGTATCTGCGCACCTCGCTCGAGATGGCCGCCGCCTATGGTCATGCGATGGGCACGAGCGGCGCGCTGGCACCGCTGCTCGGCGGCGCGGCGGCCGGCGCGATCGTCGGCGCACTGCTGTTGCTGTCGCTGCGTTCCGCGCGCGGAACGCGCCTGCGCGCGCTCGCGGTAGCCGGATTTCTCGCGCTGTTCGTGTTCATCGCGTGGCGCGCCTCGTTCACGCGCGCCGATCATGCGCACGTCGGCTTCTTCCTGCCGCTGTGCGCGTTCGCGGTCGCGGTGCTGATGGGCTTCGCACGCGACCGGGCCGGCGTCGCGTTTCGCCTGTCGGCTTCCGCCGCTTTCGTCATGCTGACTGCCGGCGCCCTCTGGCTGGTGTCGCCCAGGGCGACGCCCGAAACCTATCGCGCGAACCTGGCCTACATCACGTCGATCTGGCGTTCGCTGCTCGATCCTTCATCGCAACGCCTGCAGTACGACGCCGGCCGGGCCGCCGTCCGTGCGCGGCTGGACCTGCCGCGCGTGCGCGCGCTCGTCGGAACGCAGCGCGTCGACCTCCTGACGAACGGTCAGGGATTGGCGATCGTCAACGATCTCGCGTTCGCGCCGCGACCAGTGTTCCAGAGTTACGCCGCCTACACGCCGACGTTGCTGCGCCTCAACGAGGCCTATTTTCTCGGCGACCGGGCGCCGCCGTTCGTGCTGCTCAAGCTCGAAGCGGTCGACCAGCGCTATCCGACCAGCGAGGACGCGCTCGCCCTGCTGGCGCTCTGGCGCAACTACCGGCCGGTCGAGCTCGAACAGGGCTACGTGTTGCTCGCACGCACGCAAGACACGCGCGAGCCGTCCGTTGCGACCGCCGCGCCCCCTGTCGAGGCAGCGCCGGGAGAGTGGATCGACGTTCCCGCACACACATCGCCGCAGCTCATGCAGGCGGACATCGCACTGAGCGCAACCGGCCGCGTGTTCGCGGCGCTGCTGCGCGAGCCGGCACTGCTCGTCGACGTGCAGCTCGACAACGGCGAAACGCGCCAGTTCCGTCTGCTGCGCGGCGCGGCGGCAGCGGGATTCCTGCTGTCTCCGTTCCTCGCCGATGAACGCGCCTACCTGCATTGGTACTACGGCGAGCGCCAACCGTCCGTGCAGCGGATCCGTGTCGTCGCGCCGGTGGCCTGGCAGCAGCGGCTGCTCGCACCACGCTTCCGCGTCAGTTTCCAGTCGATCGAACTGCCGCGCGAGTCGGCCGCCGCGTTGCCGCCCGGCCTCGTCGCCGCGCTCTATCCGGGCTTCGATGTCGCGCCCACCGCGCGCAACGGCGTGACCGAGGCCATCGTCGAGAACGACGCGCCCGCACTGTTCATGCACGCCCTGTCGACGCTGGACTTCGCGCCGGCCCCCGGGCGCTACCGGCTGACCGTGCGCTATGGCGTGCGGCGCGCCGCCTACGAGGCGCCCGACTGCATCAAGGCGCAGGCCGACGGCATACGCGTCCAGGTCGATCTGCTGCGCGGCGGCCAGACGCTGACGCAGATCCGGCGCGACCTGGATCCGTTCGCTTCGCCGTCCGACCAGGGCCCTCAGGAATCCGTCGCGGAAGCGCTGGCGATCGAGCCAGGCGACACGTTACGCGTCACCATGGCTCCGGGCGAACACGGCAACGGCGCCTGCGACTGGGGCTATCTCAGCGAACTGCGCCTGCAGCCGCCGGCGCCATGAACGCCATCATCGGAGCACCCGACGGAATCTCGCTTATGCCCGCACTTCGCACGCCCTTGAGCCGGATCGCGCCGTTCGCGCTCGCCTGGCTGTTCGCGTTCGGCTGCCATGCCGCGATGATCCTGCTGTTTTCGCAATCGCTGCCGATTTCCGACCAGTGGGACAGCGAAGGATTCCTGCTGATCCGCCCATGGATCGAAGGCCATCTGACTTGGGCTCAGCTGTTCGACACGCACAACGAGCATCGCATCGTCACGAAACGCGTGCTCGACCTCGCCATCCTGACCTTGAACGGCGCGCACTGGGACAATCGCGTGACGGCGCTGGCGAATGCCGGCGTCTACGCGGCCGCGATCGCGGCGTGTTTCGTGTTCGTCAGACGCGCGACCGAGGGCGCGACGCGCCGGGTGCTCCAGCTCGCCGTGCTGGCGCTGCCGCTGATGACGGCTAACTTCGAGAACACGCTGTGGGGCTTCCAGAGCCCGTTCTATTTCTCCGGCCTGTTCGCGGTGCTCGCCTTCGGCCACGTCGCGCGGAATCCGGCTTTGCCGGCCTGGGGTGCGCCGCTGCTGATCGCGAGCGCCGGGGCCATCCTGAGTCTCGCTTCGGGCCTGCTGCTGCCGCTCGCGCTGGCGGCGCTGCTGTCACTCGACCGTCGGCCCGGCTGCGGCCGATGGCGTCGCATCGGCATCATCGCGCTGCTGGTGGCGGTCGCCGTCGCCGGCTACGCGCTGCTGCCCAAGCTGCCGCCCGAAAATACGGTGATGGCCCGCTCAGTCGGCGAAGCCGCGGTCGCGGCGTTGCGCGTGCTCTCCTGGCCTGTACCGCTGCTGCCGCTGGCCTGGCTGCCACTGCTGGCATGGCTGGGACTCGCGCTCAAGCGCCGCCGCGTTCTCGACGCGGCCGACCTGTTCTTTCTCGGCCTCGCCGGCTGGGTCGTGCTGCAGGCGCTCGCGACCGGCTACGGCCGCGGCCAGGGACTCGTCGCAGTGCCGTGGCGCTACACCGACGCACTCCTGTTCGGTCTGCTCGCCAATGTCTACTTTGCCTGCCGGCTCATCGTCGAGGCGCCCGCGCGGCTGCCGCGCTGGAGCGCCGCGGCCGGCGTCGGCGCGGTCTGGCTCGCGACCGGCGCCTACCTTGCGCTGGCGTCGCTGCAAGGCGGCTTCATGATGCTGCAGACCCTGCGCAGCTGGCAGACCCGCGGACTGGTGCTCGCCGCGCTGCTGCGCAACGAACCCGTGGCGGCCGACAATCCTGGACTGCCCTACCCGCATCTCAGCAAGATGCCGCTGTTCCTCGGCAGCGCGTCACTGCGCAGTGCGCTCGGCATCGACGGCGAACGCCTGCGCGACAGCTGCGACGTGGATGCGCGCGCGCGACTGTCGAGACTCGTCTGCGCCCTGTGGCCCACCGCGGCGACACCGCGCCTGCCGGAGTTCTCCGCAGCGACCGCGCCGCAGTCCGACGCGCCGCCTTCGCGCTGCAATCTCGACTACCTCGGAGGCCGCGCGCCCGATGGCAGCATCGTGCGCGGCAGTCCGCTGCGGCTGGATGGCTGGGTGGGCCCCGGTGCACAGGGGCTGCTGCCGATGCTCGGCACGGCCACGGTATTCCTGGTCGGCGACGGCAACACCTACGCGACGCGCGCCGACGCGGTCACGCCACGCGGCGACGTCGCCGCCTTCGTGGCCGACCCGCGCTACCACTGGAGCGCGTTCTCGCTGCATGTCGGCACGACGGACGTCGTCCCGGGCAGCTACGCCATCTACCTGCGCGCGAACGATGCAGCGCCCTGCCGGACCGGACAGGTCGTGCAGGTACGCTGACCCCGCCGGCCGCCGTCGCGGCGAATGTCGTTTTCCGGTGCTCGCGCGCGTTTAGCGCCCAGACGCCCCATTGCGGCCATTGGCCGCCGGTCGGACCAGCTCGGGGCCGGTGCTACCATGCGGCCATGCTCGGCAGTCGCGAGCCATGTGCAGTATGGGCATCGTCTTTTTCTTAGGAAGGGAGAAAGTCATGAAACGTACTCTCACTGCGGCGATCGGCGCCGCTCTGTTCGGCCTGTCGGGCGCGGCCTGCGCGATCAACGACCTCGAAGCGAATGCGAGCATCCCGTTCAATTTCTCGAACCCCGGCGCCCGCAGTCTCGGCATGGGCGGCGCGTTCGTCGGACTCGCCGACGACGCCACCGCCGCCTATACCAACCCCGCCGGACTCGCGCAGCTGCGTCAGCCGGAAATCGCGATCGAAGGGCGCCACACGGCGTTCAGCACGCCGTACGTCAACGGCGGCAACCTGACGACGCAACCCGCCTTCAGTACCGCCGGGCTCGACATACGCGACGCCGACAGTTCGACGAACAATCTTTCCTATCTCTCCTTCGTGCTGCCTCGCGAACGCTGGGCGTTTTCGCTGTACCGCCATGAAGTCTCGAACTTCGACAGCTATTTCCGGCTGGACGACGCACTGACGTTCGACGGTCTGGCACTGTTCTCGACCGAATCGTCGATCGATCTGAAGATCGTCAACTGGGGCGCCGCCGCCGCATTCCGTGCGAGCGACCGCGTTTCGCTGGGCCTGGGGATCTCGCGCTACGACTTCGACATCTACAGCAATACCGGGCGCTACTTCCCGCAGCGTCCGCTGCGCGTGCAGACGGCGCTCCAGTACGGCAGCGACAACGGCCTCGGCTGGAATCTCGGCGCACGCTTCGCATTGACCCAGGCGCTGAGTCTCGGCGTTTCCTACCGCCACGCGCCGCGCTTCTACTATGCCGCCAGCGTCACGAACCTCAGCAACGGCACGACACCGCTGCCGCAACCGGACCGCCAGTACTTCTCCGACCACATCCGCTTCGACGTCCCCGACGTCTGGGGCGCGGGCCTTTCGTGGCGCCCCAGCGACAATCTCGTCGTGAACTTCGATGTCGATCGCGTCATGTATTCCGAACTCACCGATGGCATCTCGACGTTCTTCGACCCGGCCGCCGCAAGCCGGCTCCGCCTCGACGACGGCACCGAGTACCATCTGGGCGCAGAGTATACTTTTTCTTCCATGCAGCATCCTTTCAGCCTGCGCGGCGGCGTCTGGCGCGATCCTCGGCACGCGATCCGCTTCGAAGGCGTACCGCCGGCGAACGCGACCGATTTCGTGTCGCTCGAAGAATTGTTCGCATCGCAGTACGCGGGCGGCCGCGGCGCGGAAACGCACTACGCGATCGGCGGCGGCTGGGCATTCAGCCAGTTCCAGCTCGACCTCGCCGCCGACCTGTCCGACGGCATCGACACCTACTCGGTATCGGGCGTCTACCGCTTCTGATATCGCGACCGGGGCGGCAGTTTCGGCGCCCCGGTTCTTCCTATCCTGACGCTCCGGTCCGCCGTCATCGCGATCCGGCCGGGTCGGCACGTAACTTGCGTTCGTATCGGCATGGACCAATATCCGGTCCAGGCCCGGTCGCCATCGAGGCGGGCGGGCTCGACAGTCCAATTCGTTCGTGCAAGGTATTGTCCGTGAAGTCGATTCCATCGCTGTTGCTGCTCGGTTCGCTGGCCTGGCTCCATTCCGCCCCGGCCGCGGCGCAATCCCTGGTGCTGGTCCCGTCGCAGGGCACATTGCAGCAGGCCATCGGCAGCGTCGCCGACGGCGGCGTGATCGAAATCGCGAACGGCACCTACAACGCGCCGGCCGGCGGTTTCCGCATCGAAAACCAGACCAAGCGTTTCACGATTCGCGCGGCCACCGGCGCCAGCGTCACGCTGAGCGGCGCGAACGCCACGGAAATCCTGCGATTCACGAATCTGTCACGCGCCAACGGCAGGCCCGTCGTGTTCGAGCGGCTGCGCTTTGCGAACGGCCGCTCGAATACCGACAACGTCGCCGGCGCGGTGTCGCTCGTGGAATCCGACGCGACCTTCGTCGGCTGCAGCTTCGAGAGCAACAATTCCGTGTCGACGAACGGCGGCGGCGGCGCCGTGCTCGCGCAGTCGGCGCGCGCCTTCTTCATCGACTCGACGTTCAGCGCGAATACCGCACGGCTGCAGGGCGGTGCGCTCGGCGCCGGCAACGGCGCGAGCGTGTTCATCCACAACTCGAGCTTCCTGAACAACCGCACCAACCTTCCGGGTCACTCGGCCAACGCGGTCGGCGGCGCGATGTTCGTGCTGAACTCGACACTGCGCGTGACCAACTCGCGCTTCGACGGCAACCAGGCCGCATTCTCCGGCGGCGCGATCTACAGCTATGGATCGTGGACAAATTCGCCGAACCCGTCGACTGACATCGTCGTCACGAATTCGACGTTCGCGAACAACCTCGCGCGCCGCGATCCCGGCACCAGCAGCGACACCACGACACAAGGCGGCGCCGTGCAGGGCGAGGACTACGCCCGCGTCGTCCTCCACTACACGCGCTTTTTCAACAACTCGTCGACGCAGGGCGGCGCGCTCGCGGCCTATCGCGCGGCGCTGGAGGTCTACAACAGCACTTTCCAGGGCAACACGGCAACCGGAACGACGCATCTCGGCGAGGCATCGGGCGGCGCGATTTTCCTCGTGTCGCAGGACCAGGAACCCGGCGATCCGGTCAATCGCCCTAGCTCGACGCTGATCGTGCGCGATTCGCTCGTGCAGGGCCGCACCGGCGCGCAGACGACGAACGGCCGCTTCGGCGGCTGCCTCTACGTCGCCGGCGACGGCTCGCGCGCGTTCGGCGCGAACGGCATTCCGCAGATGGGCACGATCGAATCCAACCGCGCCGTCGTCGACATCGCGACCAGCGTGTTCGCCGATTGCACCGTGCGCGAGAACAGCGGCGGCAGCATCGGCGGCGCGATCATTTCCTTCATGACGCGACTCAACATCACGGACTCGCTGTTCATCGGCAACGAGGCCCTGCCCGTCGCGGCGAACTCCGGTACCGGCGGCGCGCTCGCGAGCTTCAATTACTCGGTGACCAACCTGCTGCGCACGACGATCGCGAAATCCCGCGCGGGCTTCGTCGGCGGCGCGATTCTCGTGCAAGGCTCGGAATTCAACGCCGACGACAGCCGGATCGTCGAGAACACGCTGACCGGCAGCACGATCTGGGGCGGCACGGCGATCTATTCGGCGCCGGAAGGCGCCAACGGCGTGATTCCGGCCGCCAACGTCAGCGGCGTCGTGCGCAACTCCGTCATCGGCAACAACTCAGGCGCCGTCACGCTGCTCGACTACGATCCGCTCAGCTCGCCGGTCAACGTGATGCAGTATTCGAACAACCAGATCTTTCCGGGCGGCGCAGGCACGTATTCGACCTCGCAGGCGCCCGCCGCGACGAGCGTCGCGCAGATGAACGCGCTCGTGCTGCACGGCGTGCCGAAGGCGCCGACGGCCAACAGCGTGCCCGGCGCGGCGCCGGTCGTCGCGACCTTGCTCGCGGCGCCGTCGGCGACACTGCCGACCAGCGCCGCCGGCGATCCCGCGCCGCCGACGCTCGCCTATGTGGCCGCGGCCTGGAGCGGATCGACGGCGACGCTCAACGGCAGCCAGCTGTCGGGCAATTCGGTGCTGCTGCCCGCAACGCCGGGCATCCACATGCTGCAGGCAGGTGCCGTGCAGCGCAACGCGACGCTCAATGCCGGCGCGGCGCCGGCATTGTCCGCTGCGGCGCGGCCGAAAAAGATCGCCCCGGGCTCGAGCTACACCCTGAGCTGGGCGACGCTCGCGGGCAATTTCCTGGGCATTGCGTTCGATCAGAAGATCGATGCTCCCGCAGCGTCGACCGGCAGCCTCAGCGTCGGGCCCGTGTCCGCGTCGCACACGGTTCGCGGCATTCTCATCACACGGGAAGGGGGCGCGACGAGCACGAACACGGTCCATGTCATCGCCGATCTGATCTTCAGCGACGGCTTCGAGTAAGGCGCCCTCAGGCGATTGCGCGGAACAGCAGCGGATACATCAGCCCGTATTCCCGGCTCGGATGATTGTTGGTCGCGAAACCGCAGAACAGGTCGTAGTCGAGGCCGATCTGCGCGGACGCGAATCCGGCCTCGCGCGCATCGTCCAGCAGCTTCCAGCCGAAGTGGTGCCAGGTCAGGATGCCTTCGGGGCGCAGGCCGTCGCCGTGGTATTCGGGCTTGCCGAAGAATTCGATGCTGCCGTCGTCGCGCGGGCGCGCGAGCACGGCTTCCTCGTGCCGCGTCATGAAGAACGGCACGGTGCAGATCATCTGCCCCTGCGGCCGCAGCACGCGCCGAACCTCGCGCAGCGCCGCGCGGTAGTCGTAGACGTGCTCCAGCACGTCGCAATGGCCGAGCAGATCGAGACTCGCGTCGGCGTACGACAGCTGCGTGATCGACTCGTGCCGCACCGGGTGGCCGTGGTACGGATAGACCTGTCCGGACTGATGCTTGTCGCTGATGTACTCGGAGCCGGCGAGCTGCGGCAGGTGCTTGCGCAGCGCGACCGACAGCGGGGTCAGGAACTCGAGCAGCGCGACATCGGCCTGCGGCAGTTCCGCGGCGCGCCGGCGCAGCGCCGAGTAGATCAGCCGATTGCGGTTCGACAGGCCGCAGCGGCGGCAGATCAAGCCTTCGCGCAGGTTCGGGCTGTTGTCGTAGAACGCGCCCGCACGCACGACGTAGGTCGTCATCGCGTCGCAGACTCCGCAGTAGCCCGCAACCTGCTCCTGCGTCGCGATGTGTGCCTCGCCGGCGCGGCGACGCGCATCGATGGACTCGACGTCGCGCAGGAATTCAACGTGATTGTCGAACCAGGTCAACATGCTCGCTCCTGTGGCCGCGGCCGGTGCCGCGTCCGCGTAGGCGGCGTCGGACGACGCCGAAGGGGGATGATAACGGGCGGGCCGCGCCGGGGAGTACCCGGTCGCGGTGCCGGTCAGGCGAAATCCGCGACGGGCACGAGAAACTTGTGCCAGAAGTCCACATGTCCAAGATGCACGATCTTACGGTCGCCGCAGTCGTAGTAGTTCCAGCCCGCGACCTCGGGCGGCTCGCGCGCCGGATCGAAGAAGACGTCGATCGGGTAGACCGGTGTGCCGACGGGCGTCACGTGCATGACGAGGCTGTTGCGGCTGCGCTCGCGCTGCTGATGGACCGCGCCGCCGTGGAACAGCTCGGGATGCCAGATGACGACGTCGCCGCGCGATACGTGGAGTTCGCGCGGTACCAGCCCGTACGCATCGCACTGCTGTCTCACGGCTTCCTGATACGGAGCCCAGCCCTGCGCGGCGACGGCCGGCCCGCCGTCGGTGCCGGCGAAGAGTTCGCGCGCCATCGCCTCGACGTCGATAGCCGGGAGCAGATGACTGCCCGGCACGACGAGCAGCGGGCCGTTGCCGGCGTCCACATCGTCGAGCGCGAGCCAGACGCCGAGATAGCGGCCGCCGGGCCGCGTCGTGAAATACGGCGTGTCGCGATGGAGCTTCTGCTCGGAGCCGCGCTCGAAGTAGAGGCTCGTATACAGCGAAGCCGGCGCGCCGAAGTAGCGGTCGCACACCGCCAGCGGCGCGCTCAGCGCGGCGAACGCGTGCGCGAGCGGCGCCACGGCCAGATGCAGGTTCGACACGCGATACATGTGGCCGTGTTCGTTTTCGTTCGGCGCGATCAGCGCGGCATTGCGCCGTTTGAACGCGCCGACCGCGTCCAATGCCTGTTCGCAGGTTTCCCGCGCCAGCGCCGCGGGCACCACGGCGTAGCCTTCCCGCATCAGATGGTCGTAGTACTCCATGGCGGTTTCCTCCGTGCCTGCGGCGTCAGCTGACGGCACGCCGACTCGATTCGGCGTAGTCGTAGTCGTCTTCGCGCGGCAACGCGTTCGCGAGCGGATCCTGCGTCGAGGCGAGATAGGTTCCCGCCGCGCGTACCGACACGGTGAAGCAGCGCTCGATCGCATGCGCCATCGTGCCGTCGACCTGCCCCTTCTCCGGTTCGAACTCGGCTTCGTCGATGTGCAGGTCGAGCAGCGGACGCAGCGCGCGCAGGTGTATCCAGAACATCGATCCCGCGGCAAAGACGTCCTTGCCCGGATCGGCGTGGGCCACGCCCATGAGCCGGCACAGGTAGTACACGCTCTCCTGGTTCGAGCCCCAGTAGAAATTCATCGGCAGGATGTGACCGTCGGGCGCGACCATGCCCAGATCGTCGCGACCGCGGAACGCATCGTGGATGCGGCGCACATTCTCCGGCGCGATGAGCTTGGTCAGCAGATCACGACGCCAGATATCTCCGTCGGCACGATGCAGCGAACGCTTGGTGTGCAGCTTGACGATGAGTTCTTCGCCCGCGTCGGCCAGCTCGTTCGCGACGCGCAGGAACGGCAGCACGTCGCGGCCCCGGTTCTCGAACACGCGGCACTCGCCGTCGATCCGCGCGCTGCGCAGACGATCGAGTACGTCGGCCTCGCGCTCCGGCACGGTCGTCACGATCAGGCGATACGCGAGCGTCCATTGCGCGAGCATCTCGAAGATTTCATCGAGCAGCTCGGGATAGTACGCGTGCACGATCACGCAGACGCGGCGCGGTTGCGTCGGCGCCGGCGCCGCGATGCGCTCTACCGCGCGGCGCGTCGCATCGAGATAGGCATAGCCCAAGCGCACGTCGGGCTCGAGATGCGCGCCCTCGGCCCATTCGTTCCAGGCATTGATGAACACGAGGCGCTGATCGGGACGCTCGAACCGCGCGATGGTGTCGTGCATCGCGTTCGTGAGCCATTCCTCGTAGCCGCGCGGCGTGGCGTTGATGAAGACGTTGCTGACGCCGGGCTTGCGCGCTTCGTTGTCCCAGCCCGGATTGACGCCGCGATAGAACACACAGCCCGGGTCGGCGTAGTTGCGGCTGCGTTCCGGAAAACAACTCCAATCGTATACGTTGCCGGAAAATTCCGGATTCAGCTTGCGCACGCGGTCGGTGACGACCGGGGGAGCGGTGTTGTTCGGCGGGAATTCGACCATCGCGTCGAAGCCGATCGCCGACGGATCGATGCGGTCGAACGCGCTCGTCAGGCAGATATGGATCTCGCCGATGTCGAGCTCACGGCAACGCGCGCGCCAGCGCTGTGCGGTCGCGCGCGGATCGGGCAGCAGACTGGGCCGATAGACCAGCAGCACCGGCCGGCCGTCGACGCGCACGTAGCGCGGGTCGCGCAGGTAGCGCGCGATGTAGTCGATGAACGCGATATCGTCTTCGGCCGAATAATCCTGCGCGATGAGCACGTCGCTCTCGTAGCCGTCCCAGCGCCGCGTCCAGTTCTCGTTCGCCCAGCACAGGCAGAACGGCAGATCGCATTCGGGATCGTCGAGATATTGCAGGATCGGCGCCTCGAGCAGTCGTTTACCCGCAAACCAGTAGAAATAGAAGCAGAAGCCGCCGACGCCGTAGTGCCGGGCGAGTTCGACCTGGCGCCGCTGCACCTCGGGCACGCGAAGATCGTAGTAGCCCAGTTCGCCCGGCAGATGCGGCTGGTACTGTCCCTCGACCTGCGGCAGCGCGCGGCCGACGTTCGTCCACTCGGTGAAGCCTTTGCCCCACCACGCGTCGTTTTCCGGAATCGGATGGAACTGCGGCAGATAGAACGCGAGCAGCTTGACCGGCGGAGTCAGCGTCATTGGCGCCTCGCGCCGCCGCGTGTAGCCGATGGCGCGCGTACCGGCGTGGACGCGGCGCTGGCGCGAGGCGGCGACGGGGTCCGCCCGGACCGGCGCCGCCGGCGCGACGCCCGGCGCGGCCGCGCCGCTGCAGTCGACGACCGTCGCGGTATCCGTACTCACGGCGATGACCTCGGCCGCGGCGGGCGTCGCCCTGCCGATCGGCGCGGGCACGAGATTGAGTTCCACCAGCACCTGCTGCTCGGCGGCGCGCACGACCTGACGCAGCGCCGGAAACCGGTACGCGAGCCAGTACGTGTGGCGCAGCTTGGTGCGCTCGTCGAGCGGAATGATGCGATAGACGAATCGCATGCCCAGCACGAATTTTTCCCAATACGAGGCGTTAGCCATATCCCCACCTGCACACGAAAACGATATCCCCGACCGTTCGCGCCGAAGCGCGAGCCGGTTCCCACCGGCGCCGTCACGGCGCCCAGCCCGTTATTTCCCCGATAACAGGCGGCGCAGGCGCCGCGACCAGCGCGCCTCTTCACGTTGCCTCTGCTCCGTCGCCATGGCCTCGACGCGCGCGGCCAGCGATTGAATCTGCGCCAGCAATGCCTGCTCGCGCGCCGCAGCGGCCGCAGCCTCCGTCTCGGCGAACTGCATCAATCGTCGTAAACGCTCGTCGCTGCTTGCGGCGAACGCATCGAGATGCGCTTCGCCGCGTGCCGCAGCGGCATCCACGCGCTGCTGCAGCTGCACGGTCTGTCCCAGCGCCCCGGCGAGCTGTTCCTGCTGCTGCGCCGCGACCGCCGAAAGCGTCGTCGCCTGTGCGACCAGCACATCGAGCCGGTCGCGCACGTAAGGCAGGTTCGCACGCAGTTCGTTCACGGTCGTCGCGATATCCGAGGCGGCGCCGAGCGCGGCTTCGGTTCCGGTGTGGACCATCGCGCCGAGATCCGCGGATGCCTGGCCGAGTCGACCGATGCCGTCCTGCAAGCCGCTGATGATGCGGAACTGCAGCCGGGCGAGCGCGGGCGGCGTGCCCTCCCTGTGCGTCGGGGCACCGCCGGCGACGGGCCGCCCTCCGCCCTCGGCGGCGCTGCGCGCGGCGAGCAGGTCGAGCAATTCGTCGACGTACGGCAGCAGGTCGTTGCGATACAGATCCCAGATATCGCCGAGCGCCGTCACGCGGCGCCAGAATTCGGCCGAGTCGGCGCTCTCCCGCGCGAGCCGGTAGACGCGGCCGTTCAGCGATTCGTCGAGCGTCGACGGATCGTCGACCGCGTGATGATTGCGCGCGTCGCTGTCGAGGAAGCGATCGATCTCCGCCGCCGCGTCGGCGTCCGGCGCGAGTTCGACATCGAGCTCGCGCGCGATGCGCGCGATGCAGCCGCGCCAGTCGTCCAGCAGCGCCTGATAAGTGACGACGCAGCGGGCATGGCCGACGGTCGCGAGCGCGGCTTCGAAGAAATGATCGAGCAGCAGCACACCGGCTTCGTGCGACACGATGCCGTCGCGCCGCGACAGCGAGGCGATGACCTCCTCCGGATGACGCTGCGCGAACACGATCTTCACGTCGACGCCGGCGGCATCCAGCGCCTTTGTCCACAAGGGGACGAAACGACAGAGGCGTGGATCCTTCACGGCCCAGAGCGCGCTGTCCGCGAACTCGCCGGCCACGAGCGCGGCGATGCGCTGCTCGACCTGCGCGGCAGCCGGGGATTGCAGCCAGCCGTCCGGCAGGCTGCGCGCGTCCGACCAGCTGCGACCGAGCTGCAGCAACAGCCGCTCGTGCATGTCGACCGCATCGAGATGTTCCCAGAAGCCGCTCTCGTTGTTGCCGCTGGCGGGCGGCATCAGGCGCGTGCCGAGATCGACGCCGCAGAGATTCAGCACGCGCGTCAGCGCGGACGTGCCGCTGCGATGCATGCCGAGAATCAGGATCGCGGTAGGACGTTGCGTCACGAGGAAACTCCGGCCGGCGCATCGAGGGAGACGCGGGGACGAATGCCGAGGTCGACGAAGCCTGTGGCGAGCCGGTCCGGATCGGGCATGACGCGGAACATGATCGCATCG
>CAMLSI010000030.1 GCA_946482585.1 uncultured Lysobacteraceae bacterium | reverse complement strand
CGGCATCGTGCTGGGCGTGTGCTTCCTCGTCGGCGGCGAAGGCTTGTTCTTCGCTGTCGAACACGCGCGCCGGCCCTTCGTGGCGCAGACGGCCGTGACCCGCGAGCTTGAGCACGCAGCCTTCGGGCGCGACGTTGCCGTAGAGAATCGAATAGCCGCCGCGCGGTTTCAGCGGCGTGGCGGTCGGATGCACCACGTCCTGTCCGGCGAGCGTCGGCGCGGCGGCGTCGAGCTCGGCGAACAGCGAACGGCCGGTCACGGTGGGTGCATCGTCGATGAGACCGCCGTCGCGCAGGGCCGCGGCCACGAGCGCCGCGCCGCCGACGTTGGTGAGCTCGACGGCGGTATAGCGGCCGCCGGGTTTGAGATCGGCGATCACCGGCGTGCTGCGCGAGGCGTCCTCGAAATCTTCGAGCGTCAGCGCGACGCCGGCCTCGCGCGCGATCGCGAGCAGGTGCAGCACCGCGTTGGTCGAACCGGCGGTCGCCGCGACCAGACGCGCCGCGTTGCGGAACGCCGTCGGCGTCAGCACGTCGCGCGGCAGGCGCTTTTCGTTGAGACACGCCAGCACGAGTTCACCGCAGCGGAACGCGGCGTCGCGCTTGGCCGGATCGGTCGCGGCGATGTCGTTGAGGCCGAGCGGCGACAGGCCGAGCGCGGTCAGCACCATGGCCATGGTGTTCGCGGTGAACTGGCCGCCGCAGGCGCCGGCGCCGGGACAGGCGCTTTTTTCCACCTGGCAGAGCCTTTCGTGCGACAGCTTGCCGGCGCCGTGTGCGCCCACCGCTTCGAACACGTCCTGTACGGTGATCGAGCGGCCGTCGAGGCGGCCGTGCGCGATGCTGCCGCCGTACAGCGCGACGCCGGGAATGTTCAGCCGCGCGAGCGCCATGGCCGCGGCCGGAATGGTCTTGTCGCAGCCGCAGAGCACGACCATCGCGTCGAGGCAGTGGCCGTCGACGGCGAGTTCGATCGAATCGGTGATGATCTCGCGACTCACGAGCGAGGCACGCATGCCCGACGTGCCCATCGCAATGCCGTCGGTGACCGCGATCGTGTTGAACTCGATCGGCGTGCCGCCCGCGGCGCGAACGCCCTCGCAGGCGGCGGCCGCGAGGTCGCGCAGATTGAGGTTGCACGGGCTCACGTTGGACCAGGTGTGCACGACGGCGATCAGTGGCTTCGCGATCGCGGCGTCGTCGAGCCCGGTCGCGCGCAGCATGGCGCGCGCGGGCGCGCGGTCGGGACCGTGTTTGATGGCGTCACTGCGCATGGGGCTTGGAATCCGTGGCTGGCGTGTGCGGAGCGCGATGCGCGTGGGGCGTCGGGACGTGTGCGGCGGCGGCGGGCACGCCGTGTTCGAGCGGGTTTTCGGGAACGGACGTTGCAGCGGTTTCGCCGCGACCCGGACCACGGCGACGTTGTTCGCCGCGCCACGATGCGCAACCTTCCCACGCGCACGTGCCTGCGTATTGCGCGCGACCGGCGCCGTCGCGCCGCGATGTGTAAAACGCGTTCACGCGGCCTCCTGCGCGGCGCCGCGCTCGGCGAATGCGGCGATCACCGCGGCCGTGGCTTCGCGCGTGCCCGCACTGCCGCCGAGATCGCGCGTGAGCACGCCGGCGTCGACGACGCGGTCGACGGCCTGCTCGATGGCCGCCGCTTCCGCCTCGAGGCCCAGCGAATGCCGCAGCAGCATCGCTGCCGAGAGAATCGCGCCGAGCGGGTTGGCGACGCCGCGGCCGGCGATGTCCGGCGCCGAACCGTGGATCGGTTCGTAGAGACCGCGCGTGCCGTCGCCAAGCGACGCCGAGGGCAGCAGACCCAGCGATCCCGCGAGCGCCGCGGCCTCGTCGGTGAGGATGTCGCCGAACAGGTTTTCCGTGACGATGACGTCATAGGCGGCAGGCCGCGTCAGCAGCAGCATCGCCATCGAATCGACGAGCTGGTGTTCGAGCGCGACGTCCGGAAACTCGTGCGCGACGCGCTGCGCGGTTTCGCGCCAGAGCCGCGAGGTCTCGAGTACGTTGGCCTTGTCGACCGAGGTGACGCGGCGGCCGCGCGTGCGGGCGAGCTGGAACGCGCGGCGCAGCACGCGTTCGATCTCGGCCGTGGTGTAGCGGGTCTCGTCGGTGGCCGTGTCGGCGCTGCGGGTCTTCGCGCCGAAATAGGCGCCGCCGGTGAGCTCGCGCACGAACAGCAGGTCCACGCCGGCGAGGCGTTCGTTCTTCAGCGGCGACAGTTCCGCCAGGCGCGCATGCACGCGCACCGGCCGCAGATTCGCATACACGCCGAGTTCGGCGCGCAGGCGCAGCAATCCCTGCTCCGGGCGCACCTTGGCTTTCGGATCGGACCATTGCGGACCGCCGACCGCGCCGAGCAGCACCGCATCGGCCTGCTTGCAGACGATCAGCGTTTCCGCGGGCAGCGGATCGCCGTACGCGTCGATCGCGCAACCGCCGATCGCCTGTTCGCTGAACTCGAACTCGTGGCCGTACTGCGCAGCGGCGTGGCGCAGCACGCTGACCGCAGCCGCGGTGACTTCCGGACCGATGCCGTCGCCGGGCAGGACCGCAATCCGCGCCTTCATGCGGCTTCTCCGCGGCGGCGTTCGAAGGTGTCGATCGCGTCGTTCTGCGCGAGCAGGAAGCCGAGCTGGTCGACGCCGGCGAGCAGGCAATGTTTCGCGAACGCGTCGAGCGCGAAGCTGAAGCGGCCGCCGTCGGGCAATTCGATGGTCTGCTGCGCGACGTCGATCGCGAGTTCGATGCCCGGATGCGCGAGCAGGTAGCGGTGTTCGGCATCGTCGAGCACGACCGCGAGCAGGCCGTTCTTCAGCGCGTTGTTGCGGAAGATGTCGGCGATCTCCGAGCTCAGCACCACGCGGATGCCGAAATCGAGCAGCGCCCACGGCGCATGCTCGCGCGAGGAGCCGCAACCGAAGTTGCGCCCCGCGACGAGGATTTCGCAGCCGCGCGCGGCGGGCCGGTTCAGTTCGAACGCCGGATTGGGCTTGCCGTCGGCGGCATAGCGCCAGTCGTTGAACGCGAAGCGGCCGAGGCCGGCGCGCTCGGTCGTCGTGAGGAACCGCGCCGGGATGATGCGGTCGGTGTCGATGTTCTCGTGCGCGAGCACCGCGGTGCGCGAACGGATGTGCGTGAGCGGAGCGTTTGTCGGCATGGTCATGCAGCCTGTTCCTGCAGCAGGGATTGCGGATCGGTGATGCAGCCGGCGACGGCCGACGCGGCGGCGACCGCGGGACTCGCGAGCACGGTGCGCGCGCCGGGTCCCTGGCGGCCTTCGAAGTTGCGGTTCGAGGTGCTGACGACGAGCTGTCCGGGCTGCGCGAGATCGCCGTTCATCGCGATGCACATGGAACAACCGGGCTCGCGCCATTCGGCGCCGGCCGCGCGGAATACCTGGTCGAGGCCTTCGCGTTCGGCTTCGTGCTTGATCGCGAGCGAACCCGGTACGACGAGCATGCGCACGCGCGGTGCGAGCGTGCGGCCGCGCAGCACGGCCGCGGCGGCACGCAGATCGCTGAGGCGCGAGTTCGTGCAGCTGCCGACGAACACGACGTCGACCGCGGTACCGGCCAGCGGCTTGCCGGCTTCGACGCGCATGTACTCCAGCGCGCGGCGCTCCTGCAGCGAGGCCGGCGCCGGCACGTTCGCGTCCAGCGCGACGACCATGCCCGGATGCGTGCCGTAGGTGACGGTAGTACGCACGCGCGTCGCGTCGATGTGCACGACGCGGTCGAACGTCGCGCCTGCGTCGCTCGCGAGCCGGCTCCACTGCGCCACGGCCTTGTCCCAGTCCTCGCCCTGCGGCGCGTACGGGCGGTCGCGCAGATAGTCGAACGTGGTCTGGTCGGGCGCGATCAGACCGGCGCGCGCGCCGGCCTCGATCGACATGTTGCAGACGGTCATGCGTTCTTCCATCGACAGCGCGCGGATTGCGGCGCCGCGGTACTCGATGACGTAGCCGGTGCCGCCGTTGACGCCGATCTGGCCGATGATGTGCAGCACGAGATCTTTCGCGCTGCAGTTCGCCGGCAGTTCGCCGGCGACCTCGATCGCGAGCGATTTCGGTTTCTGCTGCAGCAGGCACTGTGTCGCGAGCACATGGCCGACTTCGGTCGTGCCGATGCCGAACGCGAGCGCTCCGAAAGCACCGTGGGTCGAAGTGTGACTGTCGCCGCAGACGATGGTCATGCCGGGCTGCGTCGCGCCGAGCTCGGGCCCGATCACGTGCACGATGCCGCGGTGGTCGCTGCTCCAGCCGTTGAGCCGGATGCCGAACTGCGCGCAGTTCTTCTCGAGCTCGGCCACCTGCGCCGCGGCTTCGACGCTCGCGTAGACCGGCTGGCCGAGATCGTCGAACGGCGTCGTCGGCGTGGAATGATCGAGCGTCGCGAGCGTGCGTTCCGGGCAGCGCACGGCGAGGCCGCGCGCGCGCAGTTCGGCGAACGCCTGCGGCGAGGTGACCTCATGGATCAGGTGCAGGTCGACATAGAGAATGCCCGGCGTCGCCGCGGTGGGCGCCTTGACGACGTGCGCGTCCCAGAGCTTGTCGAGCAGCGTGCGCGCGGCCATCACGCGGCCTCCTGCGCGAAGCTGCGCGCGTGCACCGGCGTGAGCCAGCCCCAGTGATCTTCGGTGCTGCCGTCGAACAGACCGAAGAACGCACGCTGCAAGGCCTTGGTGACCGGCCCGGGCCGGCCGGTGCCGACGGGCTTGCGATCGACCGAGCGCACCGGCGTGATTTCCGCGGCCGTGCCGGTCATGAACACTTCGTCGGCGAAATACAGCATCTCACGAGGCATGGGCTGCTCCAGGACGGCATAGCCGAGCTCCTGCGCGAGCGTGATCACCGTGTCGCGCGTGATGCCACAGAGGATGCTCGCGCCGGCCGGCGGGGTGTAGATCTTTCCGTTGCGCACGATGAAGAGGTTTTCGCCGGCGCCTTCGCTGAGCAGACCGCCCGGTGCCAGCGCGATGCCTTCGACGAAGCCGCCGTTGACGGCCTCGCGCGCGATCAGCTGGCTGTTCAGATAATTTCCGCCGGCCTTCGCACCGCTCGGATAGGTGTTCGGCGCCGCGCGGTTCCATGAACTCACGCAGACGTCGACGCCGTTCTCCAGCGCTGCGGCGCCATGCATGCTGCCCCATTCGATCGCGATGACTGCGACGTCGACCGCAGTGTCGAGCGGCGGCGCGAGGCTGAAGGTGAAGCCCGAGCGATAGACGATGGGCCGCAGGTAGGCGCTGGACAGCTTGTTCGCGATCACGACGTCGGCGCAGGCCTGATCGATCTCGGCGGCGCTGTAGTCGATGCCGAGGTCGTAGACGCGCGCCGAGTGGAACAGACGCTCGGTATGGTCGCGCAGACGGAAGAACATCGGCCCCTGCGGCGTGGCGTAGACGCGTTCGCCTTCGAACACCGACGAACCGTAGTGCAGCGCATGCGCGCCGACGCTGACGCAGGCGTCCTGCCAGGGTTTGATGCGGCCGTTGTGCCAGATGTGTGCAGGCGTCTTCATGCGATGTCCTCAGGCGTGATTCGCGGCCGCGAGAGCGGCCAATTCGGGTTTGCTGCGTTCGATGCGATTGGCGATTTCGAGGGCGGCCAGCGCGGCGGCTTCGACGATGTCGGTGGATACGCCGCGGCCGCGCAGTTCGCGGCCCGCGTGGCGCACGCCGAGCGTGGCCTGGCCTTGCGCGTCGCCGCCTTCGGACAGCGCGCGGATCTGGAATTCGACGAGTTCGAAGTCCTGCCCGACGGCGCGGCCGATCGCGCGCAAGGTCGCGTCGACCGGACCGTCGCCGATCGCGGCTTCGCTGGCCTGCACGCCGTCCTCGCGCTGCAGCCGCACCGACGCGGACGCGCTGCCGCCGAGGTGCGAAGCCGCGTGCAGGTGCACGATGCGCCACGGTCCCAGCGCTTCGGCGTCGCGACCGAGCGCGAGCGCCTCCAGATCGCTGTCGAATACTTCGCGCTTCTTGTCGGCGAGGCTCTTGAAGCGCGTGAAGATCTGTTCGAGCGCGGCTTCGTCGGGCGCATGTCCCAGCGCGGCCAGTCGCTCGCGCAGTGCGTGACGGCCGCTGTGCTTGCCCAGCACGAGTTGCGAGCGCGCGAAGCCGACGTCTTCGGGCCGCATGATTTCGTAGGTGCCGCGGTGCTTGAGCATGCCGTGCTGGTGGATACCCGACTCGTGCGCGAATGCGTTGTCGCCGACCACGGCCTTGTTGCGCGGAATCGCGTGACCGGTCAGCTGTGCGAGCAGGCGCGCGGTCGGATACAGCCGCGGCGTGCGCAGGCTGGTCTCGACGCCGAACAGCTCCGCGCGCGTCTTCAGCGCCATCGCAACCTCTTCCAGCGCCGCGTTGCCGGCGCGCTCGCCGATGCCGGTCAAGGTGCATTCGACCTGGCGCGCGCCGGCCGCGACGGCCGCGAGACTGTTCGCGACGGCCATGCCGAGATCGTCGTGACAGTGCACCGACAGCACGGCACGTTCGATGCCGCGCACGTTGTTCCGAAGAAACACGATGCGCTCGTACATCTCGGCCGGCGTGATGTAGCCGACGGTGTCGGGCACGTTCAGCGTGGTCGCGCCGGCCTCGATAACGGCGGCGAACACTTCGGCCAGATAGTCGGGCTCGGTGCGCATCGCGTCTTCCGCGGAAAATTCCACATCGCCGCAGAGTTCGGCCGCACGGCGCACGCCGGCGACCGCCGCGGCGATGACCTGGTCGCGGCTCATGGCGAGCTTGTGTTCGCGATGCAGCGGGCTCGTCGCGATGAACACGTGGATGTGGCCGCGCGCGGCCGGCTCGAGCGCACGCGCCGCGGTCTCGATGTCGCCGCGCTGGCAGCGCGCGAGCGCGCAGATCGACGCGCTGCGGACCTCCTGGGCGATCGCCTGCACCGAGGCGAAATCGCCGTCGGAGGCTTGCGGAAAACCCGCCTCGATCACATCGACGCCGAGTTCGGCGAGTGCGTGCGCGATGCGCAGCTTTTGCGTGCGCGTCATCGAAAAGCCGGGCGCCTGCTCGCCGTCGCGCAAGGTCGTGTCGAATACGCGTACGCGTTCGCGCGGAGCGTTCGGAGCTGCTGCTACAGGGGAATCTGTCGGTGTCATGGTCTGCCTTTGGCAGGCCAGGGCAACAAAAAACCCCGCACTCGTTTCCGTGTGCGGGGTTTCTTAGTGTTCGTGTCGTGGTGTTCTATCGACGCGCGCCCTAACCCGCACCTCCGGTGGTAATAAGAAGTACGAGTACAAGTACGAGAGCGAGCGAAATTCGCGCGACCTTCAGGCGCTGGACGACGGTCGCGAGCGTGGGCTCGGCGATGTCGTTCTGGCGGTGGTTGGTGCGCTGCGTCATGGGGACCGACGCTATTCGCCGCGTTCGAGAGGTGTCAAATAGCTTCTTCATTTTTGACTGCTTGCGGCGCAAAGACGGACTGATTCGTCAAAATGAGCCGCTTATGCTCCTTTTGAAGGTCCGATATTTGTCCGGACAATCAAACGCATTGCGGCCGTCGTCCCGCACCGGCGATCATCGCCCCGGATGAAATCCCGGCCCACCTCGTTCGACATCGCTTACCGCGCCGGCGTCTCGCAGGCGACCGTGTCGCGCGCACTGCGCGACAGCCCGCTCGTCAACGAGGAGACGCGTCGCCGCGTGCAGGCGATCGCGAAGGAACTCAACTACACCGTCGACAAGCATGCGTCGGGACTGCGCCGGCAGCGCGCGACCACGCTCGCGTTGCTGTTGTTCGAGGATCCGACCTCGGACGACTCGCTGATCAATCCGTTCTTCCTGTCGATGCTCGGCTCGATCACGCGCGCGGCGGCGCGGCAGGGCTACGACCTGCTCGTCTCGTTCCAGCAATCGTCCGAGGACTGGCACGCGGACTATCAGGACAGCCACAAGGCCGACGGGCTGATCCTGCTCGGCTACGGCGACTACCTCGTCTCGCGCGGCCGGCTCGAGCGTCTCGTGGAACAGGGGACGCACTTCGTGCGCTGGGGCGCCGTCGTGGCCGGTCAGCCCGGCGTCTCGATCGGCTGTGACAACCGCCAGGGCGGCGCGGCCGCGAGCGCGCACCTGCTCGCACTGGGGCGGCGGCGCATCGGCTTCCTCGGCACGGCTTCGCCGCATTGCCCCGAATTCTTCGACCGCTATGCCGGCCATTGCGCGGCGCTGCGCGCGGCCGGCGTCGCGGTCGACGCGCGCCTGCAGATCGATGCGGCCGATTCGACCGAACCCGTCGGCCATGCCGCGATGCGCGAACTGCTCGCGCGCGACGCTCGCGTCGACGCCGTGTTCGCCGCGAGCGACCTGCTCGCGATCGGTGCGCTGCGCGCACTCGCCGAAGCGGGACTGCGCGTACCCGACGACGTCGCCGTGGTCGGCTTCGACGACATTCCTGCGGCACGCTTCGCTGCGCCGCCGCTGACGACGGTAGTGCAGGACACCAAGCGCGCGGGCGAACTCCTCGTCGATACCGTGCTCGCGCAGATCCGCGGCGAAGCAGCCGAGAGCTGCATGCTGCCGGCGACACTCGTCATCCGGCGTTCCTGCGGCAGCCGAGACACTGCTTTTCGATAACCGGCCTTGCTGCGCTGGCCGGCTTTCTACATAGCGCCGCCGGCGACGGCCAAGGCGCTACGCAAGAACACGATGCGCAGGCGTCTGCACCTAGCCGGGGCCGCGCAACAGCGGCGCAATCTCCCGGACTCGCGCCTGCGTCGCCGGCGCCACCAGCGCGAACGCCGTATCGCCTTCTGCCCAGTACTGGGCCAGCAAGCGGCCGTCCTGCCGCTCTCCCTTCGTCAGGCGCGCCGTGCGTGGACGCAGATACAGCCCAATGCGCGCACCGTCGCGCCCTTGATATACGAGCATCGCGGCAGCGCCTTCGGGCGTCGACAGCAAATGGCCGTTGCTCAGACGGAAACCCTGCGATTGCAGATCCGGCACGTCACCGGCGGCACCGAAGTGGGTGCGCAGCCACGTCTGCAGCGTATCGCGGTCGCGCAGGTCGAACGCAGCCGGCATGGCTTCGGCCGCGAACAGACGGTAGGCCGCGACCGCGTCGGCCATCGGCGGGTGCTCACTGGCCAGCCGCGCCTCGCGCAGTTGCCAGCCCGCCGCACCGCCGAGTCCGAGCGCCAGCACGCAGGCCGCCGCCATGCCCATCCGTGCGCGCCGCTGCCGCTGCAGCGCACGGCGAATGCGCGGCGGATCGAGCGCGGGATTGGCCGTGTGCACGCCATCGTTCGCCCAGATGGCGCGCAACGCATCGGCATCGCGTTTCCACGCGTCGACCATCATCGCCGTCTCGGGATGATCGTGCAGCCACGCTTCCAGTTCGGCGCGGCGCACCGTATCGAGGCGACCGTCCACATAGGCGTGAAGCTCGTCGTCGTTCGGAGTCGTCATGGCGAATTCCTGTTCACTAGCAGGCGCAGCGACGGCGCAGCGGACGCGCCGCCCTCGCCGAGCAGGCGCAGTTTTTCCCTCGCACGGGACAGGCGCGACATCACGGTGCCGACCGGCACGCCGAGCAGGTCGGCGGCCTCGCGGTAGCCGAACCCTTCCACGCCGACCAGTACCAGCAGGGCGCGCTGTTCGGCCGAGAGCTGTACAAACGCGGCCAGTTGAGCGCGCCCCTCGTGCACGCGTTCGGCCGACGGCGCGGATTCGTGCGCCTGCAAACCGAAAAACGCCAGTACGCGCTGCCAGCGCGCACCACGGCGGTGGTCGTCGACGAACTGCCGATACACGATGGAGAACAGCCAGGACTGCAGCGCCGCCGCCTCGCGCCGCGATTCCCAGTGCGACAGCGCGCGCTCCAGCGCCGACTGCACCAGATCGTCGGCATCCGCGACATCACCGGCCAGCGAGCGCGCGAAGCGCCGCAAGGACGGCAGCAATGCGCGCAGGCGTTCGTCGTCGAATTCGTCCATAGTCAGTCCTGCGGAATCGCCGCACCGGTGCAGCTCGCCAGTGAGACGAACGGGCCGCGCCGTTATTCCATCGCCGCCGAACCGCGACTGCCGTGGAATAAACGGCGTGCTGACGCGTCCCACCCATGCCACAGCATGACAGGAGCCAGCGATGCACGAGCCCGACCCACCGTTCCCGCCACGCGACGCCGCCGCCTCGCCGGCCGGGCCTGCCCCGGCGCCGCCGACCGGATCGCCGTCGGACCAGACCGCACAGCCTGCCACCCCGCCGCTGCCTTTGCCGCACAGCCCGATACCGGCGCTGGCGGGTATCGGCGCTATCGTCCTGGCCGCTGCCGGCGCTTTCGCCTGGGCCGCCGGCTGGATCGGCGGCGGCCTCACCGCGCGGCGCATGACCGATGCGATCGAAGCGACCGGTGGCCCGCATCCGGGCTTCCGCCGCGCGCACGCCAAGGGGGTATGCGTCTACGGCACGTTCAGCAGCAGCGGCGCGGCCGGCGCGCTGTCATCGGCGCGCGTGTTCAGCCAGGCACGGACGCCGGTCGTCGGGCGTCTCTCCATTGCCGGCGGCGACCCGCACGGCGCCGACGCGAAAGCGCGCGTGCGCAGCATGGCGTTGCTGCTGCGCACCGACGACGGTCAGGAGTGGCGCACGGCGATGAACAGTTTTCCGTTCTTTCCGGTGGCAACACCCGAAGGTTTTCAGGCCCAGATGCAGGCGTCGCGACCCGATCCGCAAACCGGCAAGCCCGACCCGTCGAAGCTCGCCGCGTTCGCCGCTAATTATCCCGAAGTGAAAAAGTTCCAGGCGTGGGCCGCCTCGGCGCCGTGGTCGAACAGCTGGGGCAATACCGAGTACAACGGCGTCAACGCGTTTCGCTTCACGGCGGCCGACGGCAGCACGCGTCATGTCCGCTGGTCCATGCGTCCGCAGCTGCCGTTCGCACCGTTGGACGCGCAGCAGCGCGATCAGGCCGACGCCGACTTTCTCGCGGACGATCTGGACGCGCGGCTCGCTGTTGCACCGCTGCGCTGGGACATGGTGCTGACGATCGCCACGCCGGACGACCCGGTGAATGACGCATCCCGCGCGTGGCCGGCCGAGCGCGAACAGATCGTCGCCGGCACGCTGGAACTGTCGCGTGCCGAACCCCAGGCGACGGGCGCCTGCCGCGACATCAACTACGACCCGCTGATCCTGCCTGGCGGAATTGCCCCGTCGAACGATCCGATACTCGCCGCGCGCTCGGCCGTGTACTCGCAATCGTTCAACCGGCGGCAGCGTGAGATTGCATACGGCAAGGCCGCAGAGGCGACCGGCCGGGAGAGCGTGCGATGAGCGCCGATGATCGCTACAACCTTGCGGCGCGCGTTCTGCATTGGACGATGGCGGCGATGATCGTCGCGATGCTGTTCGTCGGTGTCGGCATGGTGGCGTCGGTGTCGCAACGGCCGTGGCTGATCGACTTGCATCGGCCGCTCGGCATCGCCGTTCTGGTGCTCGCGGTGCTGCGCCTGGCCAATCGCCTGCGGCGCTCGCCGCCGGCGCTGCCGGCCGATCTGCCGCGATGGCAGGTTCTCGCCGCGCACGCATCCCACGGGCTGCTGTATGCACTGATGCTGGCGATGCCGCTGATCGGCTGGGCGATGGTTTCGGCAGGAGGTTATCCGGTCGAGATGTTCGGCTCGGTGCGGCTGCCGGCCATCGTGTCGCCGGATGCGACCGTGTACGCCTATTTGCGCGATGCGCACGGATGGTTGGCGCGGTTGTTGTTCCTGACGGTGTTGATGCATGTCGCGGCGGCGCTGTTTCATGCATGGGTGCGGCGCGACGGCGTGTTTTCGCGCATGGCGGGGTTCGGGCGGCGAGAATGAGCGGCGCGGCTGCGTGCACCGCATGCGCCTTCGATCGTCTGGCGGGTGCGCAGCCCGTCGACTCACCGCTAGCGGTTGCGGCAGCGCGCTCGACGCCGTTTCCGGTACCCCGCTCTCCTGCTACCGGCCAGCGCAGCAGCGATGGCTTCTACGGGCGGCGGGACTCTGCAGTCATCAGACGATCGAGCTCCGCGCGCAGCGCCGGCTGCGTGACGGCGGCATCGAGCAGCCAGACCTCGACGCCGTGCGCCGGTACGTCGGTGACGAGCGTGCCGCCGCGCGCGACCAGCTGCGTGCGCGTGTCCAGCGCGGAACGCCAGCGTCCGGGCTGCAGCCAGCGCCCGGTCGCGAACGTTTGCGGCCTGTCGCCCTTGTTCAGCAGCACGAGTGCGATCTGCTGCGTCTCGCCACGCTGGTAGACGCGATAGAACGCGGCGCGGTCGCCCGAGAACTCGAGATCGACCTGCAGCCCGCGCTGCAGCGCCGGCGACCGGGCACGTACGTGCGCGATGCGGCGCAGGTTGGCGTGGATCGCCGAGTCTTTCGCCGCGTCGACGCGTTCCTGGCCGAAATAGTTGCGGTTGCCGGCATGCTCGGCGCGGCCGCGCATGAAGCCGACCTCGGAACCGTAATAGACGACCGGAATGCCGCGCAGGGTAAAAAGCAAATTGTTCGCATCGATGAAACCCGCGTCGCCCGCATTCAGGCGCGCCATGTCGTGGTTGTCGTAGAAGGTCATCAGCTCGTACGGATTGCGGTACGGCCCGTTCGTCAGATGCAGCGCCGGCAGCAGATCGGCGTAGTCGCTGCCGGGCTGCTCCATCAGCGCGGCGATACGCTGCTTCAGCGGAAAATCGAGTACCGACATCTCGCCGCCGCCGGGCCGGGTGTACTGCGCGACGACGGCGGCGTCGTAGTTGAACGCTTCGCCGAACAGGAAGAAGCCCGGATGCTTCGCGCGGATGCGATCGGCGAAGCGCTGCCAGAACGCCGGCGGCATCAGGCTCACCGTGTCGATGCGAAAGGCGTCGGCGCCCTGATCGATCCACTGGAGATAGGCGCCGGCGAGATAGTCGAGCACCTCGGGCGAGGCGTCGTCGAAGTTCGACAATTGCGCGAGCTCGCTCTCGCGCTTGTAAAACCGATGCAGCGGCACGTGCGCCGGATCGAGCTGGGCCGGCGGTAGGTTCTGGTGGTCGGCGACCAGGCTTCCGTCCGCGGCGAAGATCTGGCCGAAGCCCGGCAGTCGCGGCTCCATGCCGAACGCGGGCGAGCCGTGATTCGCGACGATGTCGAGCACGACCTTGAGTCCCTGCGCGTGCATGCCGCGCGTGAATGCCGCGAAATCGAGATCGCGGCTCACGAGATGCTCGTCGGCGCGATAGAAGTTCATGCCCCAGTAGCCGTGATAGCCGGTCTTGCCGCGATCGGTCCAAAGGCTGCCCCAGCTCGGCGCATCGCCGCCGCTGAAGGCCGCATCGGGATTGTCGACGATCGGCGTGATCCACACGGCCGAAAAGCCGAGATCGCGCACGTAGCCGGCATTGTCGAGCACGCCGCGCAGGTCTCCGCCGAGATAGCCGATGTTGTCGGTCTGCGCATCGGGACCGAGGATGACGCGGTCGAAACTGTGCCACGGTCCCGCCGCCTGGTCGCGATGGTCATTGGCGAGATCGCCGTTGACGAAGCGGTCGGTCACGACGAAATACACCGCATCGGACGCGAACGGCGCGGCCGTGCCGTAGTACTCGCGCGCGGGGCCGCGCACGGCGCAGCCGCCCGACAGCAGCGACAGCGCGAGCGCCCCCGCCACGCCGCATCGCAGCGCAGTCACGGCATCACCGCCGCCGCGGGTACGGCACGCACGCGCAGCATGCACGCGGCGGCGAGCAGCAGGCTCGCGGCGCCGAGGTGGAGCGCGTGCAGCGGATCGGCACCGAAAAACGTCTTCAGCAGAAACCCGAGCACGGTCGCCGCGACGAGCTGCGGCAGCACGATGAAGATGTTGAAGATGCCCATGTAGACGCCCATCTTGCGCGCGGGCAGGCTGTCGGCGAGCAAGGCGTAGGGCAGCGACAGGATCGATGCCCAGGCGAAGCCCACGCCGATCATGCAGGCGAGCAGCCAGTCCGGATCGCGCACGAGCCCGATGCCTGCGAGTCCGGCCGCACCGAGCGCGAGGTTCGCCATGTGCGTCGCCCGGGCGCCGCAGCGCTTTGCGAGCGGCGCGATCACGAGCGCGGCGAGCATCGCGAACCCGTTGTAGGCTGCGAACAGGACCCCGACCCAGTCGGCGCCGCTGTTGTACGCGGCCGATTGCGCGTCGGCCGCGCCGAAGTGGTGTCGCGCGACCGCCGGCGTCGTATAGATCCACATCGCGAACAATGCGAACCACGAGAAGAATTGCACGACGGCCAGACGGCGCATCGCGGCCGGCATGCCGTCGAGGTCGGCGAGGATCTGCGCGGCCATGCCGCTGCCGCGGCGGCCTGCCAACGCGAGCTGCGCCGCGCCGTAGACGCCGAGTCCGCCGCAGAGCAGCAACAATTGCCGATCGAGCGCGTAGTGCAGCACGAGTGCGCCACCGGCGACGCCCGCCGCGAGCGCGAGCGCGCCGTTGCGGCGGCGCTGCGGCTGCGGCCGTGTCGAGGCGGCTTCCAGCGGTGCCGTATCGGTCGCGACGAGTTCGTCCATCGTCCGCTCGCGCGTGCGCAGCACGGTCCATCCGACCGCGAGCAGCAGCACCGCGCCGCCGGCGTAGAACGCATAGCGCACGGCGTCGGGCACAACACCGGCCGCGGCCGTGTTCGCGACACCCGCGCGCGTGAAGAGCCAGGGCAACGCGCTCGCGACGACCGCGCCGAGGCCGATGAAGAAACTCTGCAATGCATAGCCGCGGGCGCGCTGCGTGCCCGGCAGCTGATCACCGACGAAGGCGCGGAACGGTTCCATCGCGATATTGATCGATGCGTCGAGCACCCAGAGCAGGCCCGCCGCGATCCATAGCGCCGGCGAATGCGGCATCGCGAACAGCGCGAGCGACGCGAGTACGGCGCCGACGAGGAAGTACGGCCGCCGCCGGCCGAGCCGCGTCCAGGTACGATCCGACAGATAACCGACGACGGGCTGCACGACCAGCCCAGTCAGCGGCGCCGCGATCCAGAGCAGCGGCACGTCGTCGAGCGGCGCGCCGAGCGTCTGGAAGATCCGGCTCACGTTCGCGTTCTGCAGCGCGAAGCCGAACTGGATGCCGAGGAATCCGAAGCAGAGATTCCAGATCTGCCAGAAGGAAAGCGGCGGCCTTTCGCGGAGAGTCGGGATTTGCGCTGTCATGCCCTGGCGATCATGCGTTGAACTCAGCCTGGAAATCCTCCCCCTTCAAGCGGAGGGCTTGTCTCGCTCCACTTGAAGAGAAGAGCATGATCGGCGCTCAGAACTTCGCCGCGAACTGTACCCCGTACGTGCGCGGCGTGTTGAGGTAGCGCAGGTTCACCGAGTCGTTGATGAACCCCTTGCCCGAGAACGCCTTGTCGGTGAGGTTGGAAACATAGGCCGACAGACGGTACTGGTCTTCCGATCCCATCGTGAGTCCCGCGGATACGTTGAAGATGGTGAAGCCGTCGACCGTGTCCTGCAGCGCGAGGCCGTTCGCGGCCGGACCCGCCTGCGCCGGATTCGAGCCATTGTTGACGGCCATCTGCGCGAGCGGAATCTCGATCACATTGCCGCCCGCGTCGCGGCCGAAGCCGCGGTTGTTGAACGCGGTCAGGAAGAAGTCCGAGCGATACAGCATGTTCACGGTCCAGTCGAACGCGCGCACCGCGCCCCAGTCGAGATCCACGGTCTGGCTCAGCTGCAGATTGAGGTTGTGCTTGGAAGTGTTCGGCAGGCGATTGCCGCCGATCGGCACGATGAGGTTGTTGCCGCGCGTGTCGAGAATGTAGGAGTTCTTGAACGTCGCATCGAGGTAGTCGTAGTTCAGGCTCAGGTCCAGACCGTTGCGCCAGTGCAGCCCGGCCTCGAATTCGAGGCCCCTGACTTCGGCGTTGGCCGCGTTGTCGCTGAACACCTGCAGCACGGTCGCAGCCGGATTCGTCGGCGTCGGCGCGGGCACGGCGATGAGGTTCTGCACGACCTTGTTCTGGTAGTCGTAATAGAACAGCGCGCCGTTGAGACGCAGCGGCAGATCGCCCCAGCGCAGATCGTTCTTGATGCCGACTTCGTACGAGGTCAGTTCCTCGGGCTTCCAGGTGCGCGCGAGCACGGTGCCGTTGCTGAGCACCAGCGGCCGGTTGATGCCGCCCGAACGCGTGCCCGTGGAAACGGTCGCATACAGCATCGAGCGGTCGGCGAGGTCGTACTCGATGCCGGCGCGCCAGTCGACGTAGTCGTCCTTGTAGACGTTCGTGCTGCGGCCGCCGGGGAAATCCGAGCGGATGATCACGTCGATCTGGTCGCGATAGCGGCGCAGGAATTCGTCCCAGTTGTCCTGGAAGCCGAAGCTCTGTATGCCGTCGATGAAGTAGTCGACCGAGTTGTTCGTGCCGCCGTTGCAGGTGATCGTCGCCGGATCGAAGCCGTTGCAGATGCGCGGATCGTGCAGGGTGCGGCCGCCCGGACTCTGCAGCACGAAACCGCTGGAACCGAGGATCAGGCCGGTCGTGTACGGATTCGTCAGCGTGTTCACGTCGAGGCCGAAATCGGCGAACAGCGCTTCGGGAATCACGAACTGATACTTCATGTTCGATTCGCGCGCGGTCTTCTTGTCGTCGGTGTAGCGCAATCCGCCTATCACGCGGAACGCATCGGTGAGCTTGAACGTGAAATCCGCATACGCAGCGTTGGAGCGCACGCGCGAATCGTCGCCGCGGTTCTCGCCGCCGAGGCCGTCCTGCCACGCGCAGATCGTGCCGGGCTGCCACCAGTCGCAGTCGCCGAAGTAGCCGTTGCCGACGTCCCAGGACAGATAGTCGTACTTCTCGCCGAAGAAGAAACCGCCGGCCGACCAGATCAGGTGATCGGTCTCGCCGTAGAAGCGCAGTTCGTTGATCGTCGAGCTCGATTTCTCGGCCTGGTAGAACGTGTCGTTCCAGCGCAGGCGTTCCGGATTGTGATACGCCTCCACCTCGCTGCCGGGATAGCGGAAGCCGAGCTGCCATTCGCGCGAGGCGTTGCGGTTGTAGAAATCGTATTCGCGGTAGGCGCCGTTGTATTCGACCGCGAACGCGCCGAAATCGTAGGTCAGCGTGGTCGCGATGCCCTTGATGTCGTTGTCGGTCTCGCCCTGCGTGCGGAAGTACTGCGTGTAGGGATCGTCGATATCGTCGATGTCGTAGCCGGCCGCGAGCGCGCGGTTCGCGAATACGCCGGGATCGCCGCTGCCGTCCTCGGCCACGCGGTCGATCATGACATTCGCGCTGAACTGCTCGTTCGGCTGCCACAGCAGCGACACGCGCGCGGCCTGGTTGTCGACGGCGCCGGGCGGTTCGAAGCTCGCCGGGTACGCATTGTTGTAATACGAATCGTGCTTCTCCGCGAACAGCGCGGCGCGCAGCGCGACCGTCTCGCCGAGCGGGATGTTGACGACCCCTTCCTGCGTGCGCGCGTCATAGTCGCCGAACCCGATCTTGACGCTGCCATTGAAGGCACCGAGTTCGGGCCGGTTCGGAATGATGTTGATCGCGCCGCCGGTCGCGTTGCGCCCGCGCACTGTGCCCTGCGGGCCCTTGTTCACTTCGATGCGCTCGACGTCGAAGAACATCGGGCCGATCGAGCGCGGGCGCGGCAGGTAGACGCCGTTGTAGTAAGTCGCGACCGAAGGATCGGACGAGAAATCGGAATCGGCCGCGCCGATGCCACGCAGGAAGATCTCGTACTTGCCTTCCTGGCGCGTGATCTGCAGCCCGGGCACGGCCGTCTGCAGATTCGTGAAATCCGTATTGATGCCGAGCTTTTCGACGAGCTCGCCGCTGAAGCTCTGGATCGTGCCGGCATACTCCTGGATGCTCTGCACGCGGCGATTCGCCGTCACGTTCACGCTCTCGAGCACGTCGGTGTCCGCCGCCGCGGCCGCATCGGCCGGCGCTGCATCAGCGGGCCCCGCGTCGGCTTCGGTGGCCGCGAACGCCGTCGCACTCTGCAGCGCAGCGAGCATGGCGACCGTCAACAGGTTCTTGTTCAAGCGCATCTCCCCTCCCGGATCGGCGTCGCAGCGCCGCGCAGTCACGACAATGGCGGCGGATCGTAAAGCGCAAGCCGCGCGACGCCCACGGCATTGCATACGTATTCATTGCGCTCCGTTTCACCACCTCATCGCCGCCGCACGCCGCATGCGGCGTGTGCGTTCGCAGCATCGCGAACTCGCCGGCCGCCGTGAGCGCAGCGCGTGCGCCTTGCGGCAGTGCGCCAGGATTCGCCGAACACGCCGTCGACTCGAGCGCAGGCCGCGATGCGGCGCCGGCGATGAATACGATTGCAGTCGCGAGTGCGTCCCGCATGGGCGCCGTTATGCTGCGCGCCGAACCGCTACGGCGAACGAGACACGGCAACGGAACGCGCAAGCATGAGTCAACTACCGTGGTGGCGCGGCGCCGTCATCTACCAGGTCTATCCGCGCAGTTTCCAGGACGCGAACGGCGACGGCATCGGCGACCTGCCCGGCCTGCTCTCGCGGCTCGACTACATCGCGGGTCTCGGCGTCGACGCGATCTGGATTTCGCCGTTCTTCAAATCGCCGATGCACGATTTCGGGTACGACATCGCCGACTACCGCGACGTCGACCCGCTGTTCGGCACGCTCGCGGATTTCGATGCCGTGCTCGAACGCGCGCATGGGCTCGGTCTGCGCGTCATGATCGACCAGGTGCTCAGCCATACCTCCGTCGAGCACGCGTGGTTCCGGCAGAGCCGCGAGAGCCGCGACAACCCCAAGGCCGACTGGTACGTCTGGGCCGACGCGCGCGAGGACGGCA
>CAMLSI010000029.1 GCA_946482585.1 uncultured Lysobacteraceae bacterium | reverse complement strand
TTCATCGGAATGCCGGAATCGGTGCCGACGAGCAGCAGCGCGCCGCTCTTGCGCAGCTGGTTGAACTTCGTTTCCAGCGTCGGCCAGCGCTGCGGCGTCTGCTGGAAGTACGAGATGCGTTCCGGATGCGCGAGCGAGTCGCGGATGTCGGCGACGATGTCCGACGGCAGTCCTTCGTGCCAGCGCGTGTCGTCGACGTGCTCGTGGTGCTTTACCACATGGGGAAAGTTGTACAGACCCTCGATCGTCGGCGTCCAGAACAGCGGGCCGGCGGCCATGTTCGCGGTGCGTTCGCGCAGGGCTTCGATCACATCGTCGGGATAGCGCGGCGCGGCGGCGAGGCCGGTGTGTTCCAGACAGTCGGCGCCGTACTTGAGCGCGCGGCGGATTTCCTCGGGCCGGTGCGCGTGCGCGACGACGGGCTTGCCGCGCTTGTGCGCCTCGTCGATGACCGCGGCGACCTCGGCATCGCTCATCTGGTCCTGATCGATGAGCTTGATGACGTCGACGCCGGCGTCGGCGAGGCGCTTCACCTTGGCGCGCGCATCGGCCGGCGAGTCCACGCCCCAGCGAAACGCCTCGGTGCCCGGATAGGGCTTTTTCTGGATGAACGGACCGGACACGAACAGCGTCGGTCCTTCGATCTCACCGCGCCGTATCGCGTCCCGCACGGCGATCGATTCCGCGAGCGGCGCGCCGAGATCGCGCGCGCCGGTCACGCCGGCGTGCAGCAACTGCTTCGCCGACGCCGGCATGATCGGGTCGCGCAGCCGGTCGATGTAGGTCCTGTCCCAATGCGCGTAGTCGGCATGGCCGTTGATCATCAGGTGCACGTGCATGTCCCAGAGGCCGGGCAGCACGGTCATGCCTTCGGTCGATACGATCTCGGCGCCGGTGGGGATCGCGACCTCGCCGCTGCGCCCGACCTTGACGATGCGTTCGCCCTCGACGATGACGATGCTGTCTTCGATCGGCTCGCGCAGGCTCCCGTCGACGAGCGTACCGCCGACCAGGGCCAGTGTCGCGGCGTGAATCGGGGCGGCGGTCAGCGCGAGCAGCGCGGCGGCGACGGCAGCTTTCATGGGCGGGCTCCGCGGAAAGGAACCCGATTCTGTGCCGCGCGTGCGGAATGCGGCAATGCGGGGCGCCGCAGGCGCCCCGGAGCGGATCAGAACGCGTCGCCGCCCGCGGAAATGGCTTGTTCCATGCGGTCGCCGAGCGGACCCATCTCGGCGATCAGCAGGTCGATTTCCTCGACGACGAGGTTGTCGTAGGGACGGTTTTCGCAGAGCTGCAGGTACGGCGAACCGTCGAGATCGCTGACCGCGAGATAGCCCATGCGCTGTTCCCAGTTGAACCGCAGGCAGCGCTTCGCATCCATGCCCGTCAGCGGGCCGATCGGCGTGGAGATGCGCAGGAACTTGCGGCCCTCTTCATGATCGAGCTCCGACAGGTAGATGCCCTGGTGCCGGGTGCCGTTGTCCAGCAGCAGATCGAAGCTGATCAGATACGGATCGTTGATGCGCAGCTGATGCTTGGCGCTGATGTGCGAGCGGATCTGCTCGAAGCTGTGCATGAATGACTCTCCGGGTAGGGAATGACGCGTATGCTACCGTGCCGGCAGCACCGAAGTGGCGCGAATGGGGGCGACGTTTGGCTAAACAAGACTTGACACCGAACGCCGCGCCCGCAGCGGCCGTGCCGGCCGGCGAGGCCGCCGCCGAGGCCATCCGCGCCGTCGTTGCGCGCATTCCGCCGGGTCAGGTCAGCAGTTACGGCGAAATCGCGTCGCGCGCCGGATTGCCCGGTCGTGCCCGTCTGATCGGCAAGGTGCTCGGAAAGACGCCCGACGGTGTCGAGCTGCCCTGGTTCCGCGTGTTGCGTTCGGACGGCCGCATCGCGTTTCCGCCGCAGTCCAAGGCGTATCGCGAACAGCGTGCGCGCCTGATCGGCGAGGGCGTGCGGGTCGAGCGCGGTCGTGTCGATCTCGCGCGCTTCGGCTGGGAGCGCAATCTCGACTACGCGCTGTGGGCGCCGCCGGCCGACGCCGCGCCGGCGCGGAAATCTCCGCCCGCTCGCAAGGCCGTCGCCAAGAAAGCGTCCGCCAAGAAAACCTCCGCCAAGAAAGTGGCGCGCAAGCCCGCGCGCTGATCCGTCGGTCGCGTCGAAGCGTCCGGTCGTCGCCGCCGTCGCGGCGCTGTGCGCGCGCTCGCGCTTCGGCCGCGGGCCGCCCGCTAGGCTGGGTCGCCCGCGCCGGCCATCGGCAGATGGCGCGAATTCGTGACGGCGTCGACACTTGCGCTGTTCGCTTTGTTTCGCCGCCTTCGTTGCGCTGCATATCGATCCACGATTTCGTCCCGGAGGACAACGCATGCGGCTGAATTCATCCGTTCGCGCGCGCTGGTGTCAACGGCTCTGTGCGCTGCTGTTCGCGTGCGCGGCGCCACTGGCGCAGGCGCAGCTCAGTCACAGGCCCGATGCGATCTGGCGCCATGGCTTCGAGGCGGTCAACGCGGGGCCGTTCACCGACGCGGAAGCCGCGCGCTTCCTGAATCAGGCGACCTACGGCGCGACGCTCGCGGAGATCGCGCATCTGCGCGCGGTCGGCTACGAGGCATGGTTCGCCGAGCAGTTCGCCGAGGCGCCGTCGTACGAAGCGCCGCATCTCGACTGGATCAGCGCGCAGAACCAGGGCGTCTATCAGCAGCAGCGGCTCGAGAGCTGGCTGATCAATTCGATCGGTCTGTACGATCCGAGCAATCCGCCGCGCGTGCACAAGGATCAGTTGCGGCAGCGCGTCGCATTCGCGCTGTCGGAAATCTTCGTCGTGTCGGATCAGAACCCCGGTCTGCTGCTGCAGGCCTGGTCGACCGCGAGCTGGTACGACATGCTCGTCGCGAACGCATTCGGCAACTACCGCGAGCTGCTCGAAGACGTCACGCTGCATCCGGCGATGGGCGTCTATCTGTCGATGATCGGCAATCGCAAGCCCGATGCGGTGCTGAACATCAGGCCCGACGAGAACTATGCGCGCGAGATCCTGCAGCTGTTCTCGATCGGCCTGAAGCAGCTCAATCTCGACGGCACGCCCGTGCTCGTCAACGGCCAGCCCGTGCCGACCTACGATCAGAACACGGTGCGCGGTTTCGCCCATGTGTTCACGGGCTGGAATTTCAACGACTGCTCGACGGCGGGATATCCCGACTGCGTCGACGACTACCACGATCCGGCTTCGTCCGCCGTGCGCGACCCGATGCTGCCGTACGAGGCCTATCACGACACCACGACGACGAAGCAGCTGCTGATCTATCCGAATGCCGTGCCCGCCGGCGGCGTACTCGCGCCGGGCGGCAACGCGCCGCAGGAGCTCGCGATCGCGCTCGACAATATCGCGCGGCATCCGAATGTCGGGCCGTTCATCGTGCGGCAGCTGATCCAGCGCCTCGTCACGAGCAATCCGACGCCGGCCTATGTCGCGCGCATCGCGACCGTCTTCAACAACAACGGTTCCGGTGTACGCGGCGATCTGCGCGCAGTCATCAAGGCATTGCTGCTCGATCCGGAAGCGCGCTACGGCTATTCCGGCGTGAACGCTGACCGCTACGGCAAGCTGCGCGAGCCGCTGCTCAAGCTGGTGCATCTCTGGCGCATCACCGCACCGCGCTCCGCCAACGGCCGCATCAATCTCGCCATCGATCCGTCGCTGTGGTACGGCCAGACGCCGCTGCGCTCGCCGAGCGTGTTCAATTTCTTCCGGCCGACGTTCCAGCAGCCGGGCGAGATCCGCGATCTCGGCCTGCACAGCCCCGAATTCCAGATCGCGACCGACACCATGCTCGTCGCGACCCCGAACGACCTGGACTGGCGTATTTTCTATTTCTACATCGGCAGCACGTACAGCTACGCGCAGGATCCGGATCAGTTGCTGATGGACTACGGTGCCACCCTGAATCCGCTCGCGGGCGATCCCGGCACGCTCGTGGACCGGCTGAACCTGCTGCTGATGTCGGGGCAGATGTCGCCATTCATGCGCAACGCAATCGTGACGCGCCTCGACGCGCTCCCCAATGCGAACGGCGGTCGCGACCGCGTGCAGCACGCGCTCTATCTCGTGCTGAATTCGCCCGAATATTCGATCCAGAAATGAGGACGCCGATGAAATTCAATCGACGCGATTTCCTGCGTGGCTGCCTGCACGGTGCGCTCGGCGGCGTCAGCGCGTACTCGGCATTGGGCAGCCTCGGCCTGCTCAATGCGGCGATGGCCGCGGGCAGCGGCACGATCTTTCCGGATTACAAGGCGCTGGTCTGCGTCTTCCTGCACGGCGGCAACGACAGCTTCAACACGGTCGTGCCGCGCGACGCGACGCACCATGGCATCTACGCGGCGGCGCGGGGCCTGCTCTCGATTCCTCAGGCCGGGCTGCTCCCGCTCGATCCGCTCGCCGACGGGTTGCCGGGCGACGGCGCGCTGTATGGCTTGCATCCGAACATGAGCGGGCTCGGTCAGCTGTTCGACACCGGCCGCGCCGCTGTCATCGCGAACGTCGGCACGCTGGTCTATCCGATCACTCAGCAGCAGTACCTGCAGGGCAGCGTGCCGGTGCCGCCGCAGCTGTTCTCGCACGAGGATCAGGCCGTCATCTGGCAGACCTCGCGCCCGGACGACGGCAATGCGAGCGGCTGGGGTGGGCGCATCGCCGACCTCATGCACGGCGGCAATCCGAACCAGAATCAGTCGATGCTGATTTCGCTCGAAGGGCAGTCGCTGTTCCAGCGCGGGGACGTGGTCAATCAGTACGTCATCAATTCTTACGGCGTCGAGGAAATCGGCTATCTGAACGAGTGGGGCAACGACGCCGGCGTGACTGCGTTCAATTCGCTGCTGCAGAACGACACCCAGACACACGTGTTCGAACGCAGCTACGCGCGTGCGATGAACAGTGCGATCGCGAACTACGAGGCGATAGGCGCGGCGTTGAACGCGGCCGGCAACGTCGCCACGCCGTTTCCCGACAGCCGCCTCGGGCGCCAGTTGCGCATGGTCGCGCGGCTGATCAAGGCGCGCACGACATTGAACCTGCGCCGACAGATCTTCTTCGTGAGCCTCGGGCCGTTCGACACGCACGGCAGCCAGGCCGCCGTACACCCGGGCCTGCTCACGGACCTGTCGCAGAGTCTCAAGGCGTTCTACGACGCGACCGTGGAACTGCAACTCGCCAACAGCGTGACGACGTTCACCGCATCGGACTTCGGCCGCACCGTGTCGGTCAACGGCAGCGGCACCGACCACGGCTGGGGCGGACATCATTTCGTCGTCGGCGGCGCCGTGCGCGGCAAACGCTTCTTCGGCCGCATGCCGTCGCTCGCGCAGAGCGGCAATCCGGACGATGCGGGCTACGGGCAGCTGATTCCGACGCTGTCGGTCGACCAATACGCGGCGACGCTCGCCCGCTGGTTCGGTCTTTCCGAAACGGGCATCGACGATATCCTGCCGAACCTCGGACATTTCGCGAGCCGCGATCTGGGCTTCCTCGCGGCGTAGATTGCGATTCGCGGCATTCGCGGCGACCTACGGGGTCGCCGCTTTCATGCGCGTTTCGCATTCGGCGATCCACTGCTGCACGAGCGTCTTCGCCCAGCGCTGATTGCTCGCGGTGCCGCCGGCGAGCTCGCGCATCGCCGCGAGGCGTTGCGCGGTCGGCGCTTCGCGGCATTGAAGCAGGGCCGTGCCGATGGCCGAGGTGCCGCTCGCGGGTTTGTCCTTGAACACCTCGGCAGCGGCGGCGCGTGCGGCGGCATCGTCGCCGTTCGCGACGAGCGCGACGAAGCGCAGGGCTTTCAGGGCCCGCGTGCGCGCATGCGTCGCACCGAACAATGCCGCTTCGCCGGCGATGCCTTCGTCGAGCTTCTCGATCGCCTGCGCGTAGTTGCCGGCGATCAATTCGAGCGACGCGAACTGCGCGAGCGTGATGCTGAGATCGCCGTGCGGCGTGCCCCAGAACGTGCGGCCGCGCGCCAGCACCTCGTCGAACAGGCGGCGGGATTCGTCGTACTGGCCGCGATCGCGCAGTACCCAGGCCAGGTTGAGCCGCACCTTGAGCGCGCGCGAAGGCTGCGTCGCGCGTTCCGCGTCGGCGAGGCGGTCGGCCTCGCGCAGCAGGGTTTCGGCGCGCGCGCCGTTGCCTACCTTGATTTCCCGGGTCGCGTGGTTGGTCCGTGCGGCCGGCCGCACGTCGGTGCGGTCCCGGTCCGGCGGCGGCCGTGCGGCCAGCGCTTCCTCGAAGCGTTCGCGCGCGAGCGCGGTGCGGCCGAGCTGCTGCAGCGCGAGGCCGGCCGTGATGCCGAGATCGAAGTACGCGACCGTATTGCGATGACCGTCCCGGCGCAGCCGCGCGCGCGCCTCGTCGAGCACCGCGACGGCCTCTTCCGGGCGGCGCAGATCGTAGAGCACGCCGCCCCATTTCGATTCGGCGTCGGCTGCGTCGAGTGTCCACTCCGGTCCGGCGGCGCGCAGGCGCCGCACGGCTTCGGCGAACAGCTTGTCCGCATCGTCGTTGAGCCCGAGCGCCTCCTGCGCTTCGGCCACGGCGGACAGCAACAGGCCGTCCAGGTGTTCGCGATCCGCGGTCGCGCGCGGCTGCGCGAGCAGGTCGCGCGCAGTGAGCTCGAGCAATCGCTTGGCGGGAATTTCGCCGTCGCGTACTTCGGCCGGCGGCAGTTTCGCGAACATGTCGGCGAACAGGCGGCCGACCGCGCGTGCGCGATCGCGTTCGCGCTGGGTCTGCGCGAGCTGCACGTCGAGGCGGTACACGTGATAGCCGATGAAGGCGAACGCGGCAGCGGCGGCGACCAGCGCGACCCAGTAACGGCGCAGGCCGCGACGCAGCCGGTAGCCGCGCTCGCCGCGACGCGCCTGCACCGGTTCGCGGGCGAGATAGCGGTCGAGATCGTCACGCAGCGCATCGGCCGAGGCGTAACGGTCCTCGGGACGCTTGCGCAAGGTCCTCGCACAAATTGCGTCGAGATCGCGATCGACGCCGCGACCGCGCGCTGCCGCGACGCGCGACAGCGGCGCGGGCTCGTGATGCAGGATCGCCTGGGTCAGCGCTGCGGCGCCTTCCGCCGGCGCATACGGCGAGACGCCGGTGACGAGTTCGTAGAGCAGCACGCCGAGTGCGTAGAGGTCGCAACCGACCCCGACGCGTTCGCCGCGGACCTGTTCCGGCGCGGCGTAGCGCAAGGTCATGAGGCTCCCGCCGTCGGCGGTCGTCGTGCCGTGCTCGCCGAGCAGTTTCGCGATGCCGAAATCGAGCAGCTTGGCGACGCCGTCGCCGTCGACGAGCACGTTGGCCGGCTTGATGTCGCGATGCACGACGAGGCGCCGGTGCGCGTACGCGATCGCGTCGGCGAGATCGCGCACGAGCGCCACTCGGGCGCGCAGGTCGAGCCCGCGGCGTTCGCAGTAGTCGTCGATCCTCGGTCCGTCGATGTACGCGGTCACGAGGAAGGGCGCGCCGCGCGAATCGCTGCCGCCGTCGACGAGATTCGCGATGTTGCGATGATCGAGCTCGGCGAGGATCTGCCGCTCGCGCACGAAGCGCTCGCGTTCCGCATCGGACCAGCGCTCGCGGTCGAGTTGCTTGAGCGCATAGCGCTGCACGAATGCGCCGTCGCTGCGCTCGGCGAGCCAGACCCGGCCCATGCCGCCGCGGCCGAGCTCCTTCAGGCGGCGATAGCGCGGAAATTCGGCGGCGGCGGGCTCGTGGTCGGCCTGATCGAGACTGGCCAGCGGCGTTCCCGATGCGGCGAGCAGGCGGCGCAGCGCCGCCGCGCGTGCCGGCTGCGTGCGATCGAGCGCGGCAAGCCGCGCCTCGCGCTCGGCCGCATCGGCTTCGTGCAGCTCGAGGAACAGCGACTTGATGCTGGCGTAGTCGTGCGGCTCTGTCATGGTCATGCGCTGATGCTGTCGTGGCGGCGATGGTAGGGAATCCCCGACGACGAGGTCGAAAATCGTCCGGATGCTCGGGTCCGCCGGCTCGAGGCAACGATCGGACGCCGGTGTCGCAACGGTCGTCCGAGGGCGGGAACGGTCGGCCGGGTGCGCCTGCGACGGGCCTGGCGTCGCTCGGCACTGCCGGAGCGTACGCAATACGGCGCCGGATTCTCCGCGGCGGGTGGCGCGGCCGGTATTTGTCGCTTCCCGGCGCCAAGGCTGTCGAAATGGCCGAACTGGCATAAAATCGCGGTCTTTGAACGGAGATCCCCATGAGCCAGATCGCCAGTGCCGGCACGCGTTTCCGCGAGGCCGTGGCCGCCGAACAGCCGTTGCAGGTCGTCGGCACCATCACTGCCTATGCGGCACGCATGGCCGAACGGGTCGGCTTCAAGGCGATCTATCTGTCCGGCGGCGGCGTCGCCGCCAACTCGCTGGGCATGCCGGACCTCGGCATCAGCACGATGGAAGACGTGCTCACCGACATCCGCCGCATCACCGACGTCTGTCCGCTGCCGCTGCTCGTCGACGTGGACACGGGCTGGGGCGGCGCCTTCAACATCGCGCGTACCGTGCGTTCGCTGATCAAGGCCGGCGCCGGCGCGCTGCACATCGAAGACCAGGTCGCCGCCAAGCGCTGCGGTCATCGTCCGGGCAAGGCCATCGTGCCCAAGGATGAAATGGTCGATCGCGTGAAGGCGGCGGTCGATGCGCGCTACGACGACGGTTTCGTGATCATGGCGCGCACCGACGCAATCGCTGTCGAAGGCCTGGACAAGGCGATCGAACGCGCGCAGGCCTGCGTCGAAGCCGGCGCCGACATGATCTTCCCCGAAGCGATCTACACGCTCGAGCAGTACCGGCAGTTCCGCGACGCGGTCAAGGTGCCGATCCTCGCGAACATCACCGAGTTCGGCCAGACGCCGCTGTTCACGACCGACGAACTCGGTGCGGCCGGCGTCGACATCGTGCTGTATTGCTGCGGCGCGTATCGCGCGATGAACCAGGCCGCGCTGAACGTCTACGAGACCATCCGCCGCGACGGCACGCAGAAGGCAGCGGTGCCGACCATGCAGACGCGCGACGCGCTGTACGACTACCTCGGCTATCACGCCTACGAACGCAAGCTCGACGAACTGTTCGCGAGCAAGCCGGGCGACTGAACGATGAACGACGGAGCGCCTGCAGCGGAAACGGCGCCACGACGGCGGCGCGACTGGAACGGTCTTTCCGCCGTGATCGCGGCGCTGATCGGACTGCTCGCGCTGTGTGTGTCGGGCTATACAGCGTGGCTGCAGCGCCAGCAGGTCCGGGCGCAGGTCTGGCCCTACATCGAAAGCGGCCTGTCGCAGTCGGGCCGCTACGTGCTGATCGCGAACAAGGGCGTCGGCCCGGCGCGCATCGAAACCGTGCAGATGTTCGTCGACGGCAAGCCGTATCCGGACTGGGACAGCATCTTCGACGCGCTCGGACTGGCGTTCGATCCGGCGCCGCCGTATTCGACCGTGCACGGCATCGTCATTTCGGCCGGCGCCACGGTGCAGCAGCTCGCGTTCCGTGACGAGGCACAGTTCCGCCAGTTCGATCCGCTGTATCCGCGCCTGGACATCGCCGTTTGCTACTGCTCATCGCTGGGCGAATGCTGGTACCTCGACGAGCGCGAGAGCGACAGCGCGCTGCAGCGGCGTATGGTGGATTCGTGTCCGCGCAGTGAGCAGGATTTCCGCCAATGACACATGACTTGCACGACGCGAACTCCACCGACGCAACGGCGCCGCAGCGGCGCAACTGGGCGGCGTATTCGGCCGTCATCGCAACGCTGGTCGGCCTGCTCGCGCTCGTGGTTTCGGCCTATACCGCCAACCTGCAGCGGCAACAGGTCCGCGCGCAGGTGTGGCCGCGGCTGCTGCTCATGAGCTCCGACACACAGCAGGAGCTGCTGGTCATCAACAAGGGCGTGGGGCCGGCCGTAGTCGGCAGCCTGCGCGTCTATCTCGACGGCAAGCCGCAGCGCGACTGGACGGCGCTCGCCGAGAAGCTGGGCATCGAGCGCGGCGACTACGTGCAGTCCACGGTCAACAACATCGTGATCAGCGGCGGCGAACGCTACGTGATGGCGCATTTCCCGCAGCGTGAGGTCTGGGCGCGCGTGCGCGAGCAACTGCCGCGTCTGCGGCGGTACGTGTGTTTCTGCTCGACGCTGGACGAATGCTGGATCGTCGACCAGACGCTGCCCAAGCGCGAGGAAATCTATCGGCCGGTCGATCGCTGCGAGCGCGACGAAGCGGAAGAGTTCAACGATTGAAGCACGGGGCGGCGGACTCCTCCGCTGCCCCAACGACGGAGTACATATGAGCGAAGCGGCACAACAAGTCCTTCCCAAGGCCAAGAAATCGGTCGCGCTTTCGGGCGTCGCTGCGGGCAATACCGCGATCTGCACCGTCGGGCGCAGCGGCAACGACCTGCACTACCGCGGCTACGACATCGCCGATCTCGCCGAGAAGTCGACCTTCGAGGAGGTCGCGCACCTGCTCGTGCACGAGCACCTGCCGACCGCGTCGGAGCTCCGTGCCTATCGCGCGAAGCTCAAGCGTCTGCGCGGACTGCCGCAGCCGGTCAAAGCCGCGCTCGAACTGCTGCCGGCGTCGACGCACCCGATGGACGTCATGCGCACCGGCGCGTCGGTGCTCGGCACCGTGCTGCCGGAAAAGGAGTCGCATCCGATCGCCGAGGCGCGCGACATCGCCGACCGCCTGATGGCCTGCTTCGGATCGATCCTGCTGTACTGGTTCCACTACAGCCACAACGGCCGCCGCATCGAAACCGAAACCGACGACGAGTCCGTCGCCGCGCATTTTCTGCACCTGCTGCACGGCAAGCCGGCCAGCGAGCTGCATCAGCGCGCGCTCGATCAGTCGCTGGTGCTGTATGCCGAGCATGAATTCAACGCATCGACGTTCACCGCGCGCGTGATCGCGGGCACCAACAGCGATTTCTATTCGGCCATCACCGGCGCGATCGGCGCGCTGCGCGGTCCCAAGCACGGCGGCGCGAACGAAGTCGCGATGGAAATCATCGCGCGCTACCGCAGTGCGGACGAGGCCGAAGCCGATATCCGCGCGCGCATGGACAGGAAGGAAATCATCATCGGCTTCGGCCACCCGGTCTACACGATCGGCGATCCGCGCAATCCGATCATCAAGTTCATCAGCCGACTGCTCTGCGAAGCGGGCGGCAACCGCACGCTGTTCGAAGTGTCCGAGCGCATCGAGACGCTGATGATGGACCTGAAGAAGATGTTCCCGAACCTCGACTGGTACAGCGCGTCGAGCTACCACATGATGGGCGTGCCGACGGCGATGTTCACGCCGCTGTTCGTGATCGCTCGCACGTCGGGCTGGAGCGCGCACATCATCGAGCAGCGCATCGACGGCAAGATCATCCGTCCGAGCGCGAACTACGTCGGACCGGACGATCGCGAGTACGTGCCGATCGACAAGCGCTGAGCCCCGTCGCCGTCTACGCAAAAGCCCGGCCAGAGCCGGGCTTTTGCGTTGCACCCGGAGCGCCGATCCGGAGCGTGCTACAGCGTCGCCGCCAGCCGCGTGCCTTGAGCGATCGCGCGCTTCGCGTCGAGCTCTGCCGCGACATCGGCGCCGCCGATCACGTGTGCCTTGAGGCCCAGGGCCGTCGCGGCTTCGTAGTCGCCGCGGTTGGATTCCTGGCCCGCGCAGAGCACGACGGTGTCGACCGGCAGCACCTGGCTCGTGTCGCCGACGCGGATGTGCAGTCCCGCGTCGTCGATGCGTTCGTACGTGACGCCGGCGATCATCGTGACTTTCTTCGCCTTGAGCGCGGCGCGATGCACCCAGCCCGTGGTCTTGTTGAGCTTGTCGCCGGGCTTGCCCGGCGTGCGCTGCAGCAGCCAGACCTGGCGTTCGGCCGGTTCCGGCCGCGGCGCGGCGACGGCGCCGCGACCCGCGTAGTTCGTGTCGACGCCCCATTCCTCGGACCAGCGCGCGACATCCGTCGACGGCGACGGGTGCGCCTGGGTCAGGAATTCGGCCATATCGAAGCCGATGCCGCCGGCGCCGATCAGCGCGACCGTGCGGCCGACCGGACGATTGCGCATGAGCACGTCGTAGTAGCTGACGACCTTGCGATGGTCGATGCCCGCAATCGTCGGCGTGCGCGGATGGACGCCGGTCGCGAACACGATTTCATCGAAGCGCTCCTGCGCGAGCGTCGCCGCGTCGATCCTGGTGCCCAGGCGCAGGTCCACGCCGGTTTCTTCGATGCGCGTGCGGAAGTAGCGTAGCGTCTCGAAGAATTCCTCTTTGCCCGGAATCCGCTTGGCCATGTTGAATTGGCCGCCGATGTCGGCCGCCGCGTCGTAGAGCACGGTGTCGTGGCCGCGTTCGGCGAGGGTGGTCGCGCAGGCGAGGCCGGCCGGACCCGCGCCGACCACCGCGATGCGTTTCTTCTGCGTCGCCGGCGCGATGGTCAGTTCGGTTTCGAAACAGGCGCGCGGATTCACTAGGCAGGTCGCGCGCTTGTTCTCGAACACGTGATCGAGACAAGCCTGATTGCAGGCTATGCAGGTGTTGATCGATGCGGCCTTGCCGGCGCGCGCCTTTGCGACCCAGTTCGGATCGGCGAGCAGCGGCCGGGCCATCGACACCATGTCGGCTTCGCCGCGCGCGAGGATGGCTTCGGCGACGTCGGGCATGTTGATGCGGTTGGTCGTGATCAGCGGAATCTTCACGTGGCCGCGCAGCTTGTGCGTGACCCAGGTGAACGCGCCGCGCGGCACGCTCGTGACGATCGTGGGGACGCGCGCCTCGTGCCAGCCGATGCCGGTGTTGATCAGCGTCGCGCCGGCGGCTTCGACTTCCCGCGCGAGCGCGACGACTTCATCCCAGCTCTGGCCCTGTTCGACGAGGTCGAGCATGGACACGCGATACACGATGATGAAGTCCGGACCCACCGCGGCGCGCGTGCGCCGTACGATCTCGACGGCGAAGCGGCGGCGCTTTTCCGGCGTGCCGCCCCAGTCGTCGTCGCGCCGGTTGGTGCGTTCGACCAGGAACTGATTGATGAGGTAGCCCTCCGAGCCCATGATCTCGACGCCGTCGTAGCCGGCGTCCTGGGCGAGCCGGGCCGAGTTCGCGAAGTCGGCGATCGTCGATTCGACTGCGCGGGCCGACAGCTCGGCCGGCGTGAATGGCGTGATCGGCGACTTGATCTTCGACGGCGCGACCGACAGCGGATGATAGGCGTAGCGCCCGGCATGCAGGATCTGTACGCAGACCTTGCCGCCTTCGTCGTGGACGGCGCGGGCGACCTTGCGGTGGCGGGCGACGTGCCAGGGCATCGACAGACGCCCGGAGAACGGCTTGAGCCAGCCGCGAATGCTCGGCGAAATGCCGCCAGTGACGATCAGGCCGACGCCGCCGCGGGCGCGTTCGGCGAAGTACGCCGCGAGCTTGTCGAAATCGCTGGCCTTGTCCTCGAGTCCCGTGTGCATGGAACCCATGAGCACGCGATTCGCAAGCGTCGTGAAACCGAGGTCCAGCGGAGCCAGAAGATGCGGGTAGTCGCTCATGCGCGGTCTGCCGTGCGAAGGGTCGGCGCACCTTGCATGGAATGCCTGGAGACGGCAACTCAGGAAGCGCCATCGCCGGTTCGCGAGACGGTGCGGTGGCGGCGGATCGTCCGCGCTTCGCGCCGTAGCGGCGAAAGACGGACGATCCGGTCGGCTATGCGATCATCCCGCCTGCTTCAGCTCGCGCCGTTCGCGCCGTACTTTCTCGCGCAGCCAGCCATACGCGAGGCCGCCGCCGATGATGAGTACGTAGGCCATGATCTCGATCGTCACGTTGCCGCCGACCCAGTTCGCGATGAACTTCTCGTGCATGATCATCTTGCCGGCCGTCCACAGCAGCGCGCCGGCGCCGATATAGATGACGATCGGGAAGCGCTCGACGAGCTTGAGGATGATGGTGCTGCCCCAGACCACGATGGGCACCGAGATCAGCAGGCCGACGACGACGAGCAGGAAGTTGCCATGGGCCGCGCCAGCAACGCCGAGCACGTTGTCGAGCCCCATGAGCGCGTCGGCGATGATGATGGTGCGCATCGCGCCCCAGAAACCGCTGACGCGACTGATCTCGTGCTCGTCGCCTTTCTCGTCTTCGCTGAGGAGCTTCAGCGCGATCGGAATGAGCAGCAGGCCGCCGGCGAGCATGAGACCGGGGAAATGGAGCAGCCAGACCACGACCAAGGTCATCAGCGTGCGTACCGCGATGGCGCCGAACGTGCCCCAGAAGATCGCCTTCTTCTGCAGATCCTTGGGCAGGTTGCGCGCGGCCAGGGCGATGACGATGGCATTGTCACCGGCGAGCACGAGATCGATCAGCACGATCGCGAAAAGCGCGGTGAAGAAGTCTGGCGACAGAAATTCCATGAATACCCCGGAGGTCAGTTGTCTTGGCTGGGACAAGGACACGCAGAAAACGCAGGCAAGACTTCGCCGTGTCCGGCGAAGGTCTTGCTCACTGCGTTACCGGGATAGGCGGTGACGACAGCCGCGCGACCGGGGCCTTGGCCCGTGATGACGATCAACGCGCGAGGAGCTACTCCCCTTCGATCAGGGAATAAGTAACGGCTCGGATGCGCAAGGTCAAGCCATTACCGTGCCTGTCGTCATTGTTGTTGACAGTCGCAACATGGCGATGCCGGACCGGTCCGTCGGGCCGCAGGCCGTTCCGGACCGCGGCGGCGATCACGTCGCCGCCGGTCCGCCGGCAGCCGCGCAGTGACGAAATGTGTCATCGCACGTCGATGGCGGAGCCGGTCGAGACGATGTGCAGCTCCGTTGCGAGTTAAAAACCGCTGCCGTTCACGTGTTCATGACTGCCATTGCGCAATAAACACCGAATTGTTAAGCCGGCACTGAGCGGTAGATGAACGGGCGGGGCGGGGCGTGGTTACAGGTCGTTGATTTTGCTAGACTGCCGCCCGCCCTAGGAATGGGCCCAAATGTTAAGCCACGCCATCGACACTTTTACTTGTTAAAGTGAACGAGCTTTGCGTCCGTACGGGGTGGAGTGGACGCGCGCGATAACACCAATGAGGAGACTCCGAATGAAACGTAATGGCTTGTTTGCCCTGATTGCCCTGTCCCTGGCCGGTATTGGCTCGGCGCAGGCGCAGGACTACAGCAACTGGTACATCGCTCCGCGCATCGGCGCCGTGATTCCGGACAGCGACCGCGAAACCGACACCTCGCTGTTCACCGGCATCGGCATCGGCTACTGGTCGACCCCGAACTTCGCGGTCGATTTCGAAGTTACCCATAACAACGCCGACTTCGAAGACAGCTCCATCCGCGACGGTCACGAATTCGAAAACCTCGGCGTCGGCTTTGCCGGCCGTTACTTCTTCGGCGACGCGGGCAGCTCCTGGCGTCCGTACGTGATGGGCGGCCTCGGCTTCCTCCGTCACGCTGCCATCTCCGGCAACCTGCTGCGTCCGACCAAGGTCAACGGTTGGGATCCGATGGTCACCGTCGGCGGCGGTATCCAGCACGGCTTCAGCGACCGTCTCGCGTTCCGCGCCGAAATCGCGGCCCGTTACGACCGCGACAACAATTCCCGTGAGTTCTACACCCTCGACGACAGCACCGGCTACGTCGATGCGATCGCCAGCGTCGGCCTGCTGATCAACTTCGGCGGCGGCGGCTCGGTCGCTCCGACTGAAGTCCGCAAGGACGACACCCCGCCGCCGACGCCGCCGAAGTCCTGCCGCGAACTCGACGACGACAACGACGGCGTCAACAATTGCGACGATCGTTGCGCCTCGACCCCGGCCGGCACCCAGGTCGGTCCGGATGGCTGCCCGCAGACCATCAGCATCGACCTGCGCGGCGTGAACTTCAAGTTCGACCGTCCCAAGAAGGGCGAGAAGAACATCGCGCCGACCCTGCAGGAACCGACCGCCGATTCGGTCGCTATCCTCGACCAGGCCGTCGACGTGCTGCAGCGCAACCCGAACATGCGCGTCGAAGTCGTCGGTCACACCGACGCGGTCGGCACCGACGAGTACAACCAGGGTCTGTCCGAGCGCCGCGCGCGCATCGTGTACGACTACCTGACCTCGCACGGTATCGACGCCAGCCGTCTGTCCGGCCCGACCGGCTACGGCGAATCGCGTCCGATCGACACGAACGACACCAAGGAAGGCCGTGCGCGCAACCGCCGCACCGAGCTGAATCCGCAGCAGTAAGCGTTTCGTTCGCGCAGTACCCGAAAGCCCGGCGCAAGCCGGGCTTTCTTTTTGCGCGCCTGTCGACGGCGCGCCCCGCGCGAGGCGCGGATACCCTCTGCGCGGCCGGCGAGCCGGCTCCGGTCAGTCGCACCGGCAGACCCGGTCCGGCGCCGGCCGCAAGTCCCACTCGCAGGACTTGTACACGTGCGCGTTAGCCGTCAGATTAGCTCCCGCGCTGCGCCGTTGGCGCAATGGGCTGCGTGTTCGTTCGCGTCACGTCGGCACGTTGCACTGGCAATCGGCAGCGCCAATCTCACGATCATTCGCAGGAGGCTAGGTACATCGTGAACACCCCCTGGACCACCGAATCGCTGCACGAGGCGCTTCGTTCCGACACGAGCGTCGATCTCGAAGGTATCGAGCTCAGTCTGATCGGCGGCGTCGACGCCATCATCAACATCACCATGCACGAACACGGCGACCTGGCCATGCACATGGCCGTTTCGGGCGAGCAGATCTTCGTCTCTTCGCCGCTGTGCCTCGCGAGCCAGGTCAAGGACCGCCACGCGTTCAACGAAGCGTGCCTGCGCCTGAACCCGGTCAATCCGTTGTCGAACCTCGGCCTGCAGAACGTCGGCAAAGAGGATCTGTACATCGTGTTCGGCGAGCTCTCCAGCCGCTCGCCGCTCGCGGCCGTGGTCGAGGAGATCCACGCACTCGCCGACAACACCATCCAGGCCGCCGAGGCCTTCGCCGACCATCTGAAGTGACCGCCATGGCTATCTGGACCAAGATCATCACGCTGTTCCGCGGCGCCGCGCATGAAGCCGGCACGGCCGTCGTCGACGCCAATGCGATGCGGATTCTCGATCAGGAAGTGCGCGACGCGCAGAACGCGCTGCTGCGTTCCCGCGACGATCTCGCCAAGATCATGGCGCAGCGCAAGATTGCGAGCGACAAGCTCAACGACAAGAAGGCCAAGCAAGTCGAGTACAGCAACTACATCCGCGAGGCGCTCGCGCGCGACAACCGCGGGCTCGCTCAGGAGGTCGCGGTCAAGCTCGGGCAGATCGAGGCCGACATCGCGACCGAAGGCAAGATCATCGGCGAGTTCGACGCCAGTATCTCGAAGCTGCAGGCGTCTTCGCGCCAGGCCGAAACGGTGATCACTCGCCTGAAGCAGCAGATCGATACCGTCAAGGCGACCGAAAGCGTGCAGCGCGCGCAGGCAGCGCTCGCGGCGCAGCATGCGGGTACGGGCGCGAAGCTCGGCACGGCGCTCGATTCGCTGGAACGCATCAAGCAGCGCCAGGTCGAGCGCGCGGCTCAGCTCGAAGTCGCCGACGAACTGGCCAAGGCAACGGGCGAAGACACCGATCTGCAGCGCCGTCTCGCGCAGGCCGGTATCGTGCCGGGCGAGTCGTCGGCCGAATCGATCCTCGCGCGTTTCGAAACGTCGTCGCCCAGAGCGCTCGGTCACGACGGCGTGCCGCAGCTCGATCAGGTGAACGCGGCGAGCAAGAGCAGCTGAACGCAGTGGTCCGCCGGCGGTCGCGCCGGCGGACCCCCGCGGCCAGGCCGCGACGCGCGGGGGGGCAGCCCGTGCCGGACAATACCACGGGGGGGGCATATGCCGGTCTGGATCCGACTGATGCGGGCGTTCCATCGCCATCTCGCCCTGATGAGCTGGGGCGTGCTGCTCGGCGTCGTCCTGCTGCACAGCCTCGTGAGCTGGGAGCTCATGAGGCTCGCCGGCGAAGAAAAGCTCGTCAACGCGACCGACTGGTTCTACTACTACATCGTCACGGCGACGACGATCGGCTACGGCGATCTGTCACCGCAGACGCCGCTCGGCCGCTGGGTCGCGGTTCTCTGGCTGCTGCCCGGAGGCGTCACGCTGTTCGCCATGTTCATCGGCAAGGCCACGACCGGACTGATCGATACCTGGAGGCGCAGGGCCATGGGCAAACACAGTTATCCCGCGATGAGCGGCCACACCGTCATCGTCGGCTGGATGGGACGCGACACCTTGCGCATGCTGGACCTGCTCGTGCAGGACAGCGTGACCGACGATGAAGGCATCGTACTGGTCGCTTCCGACGAGATCGAGAATCCGCGTCCCGAACACATCCGCTTCGTGCGCGTCGAATCGCTGGCCGATCCGGTCTGCTATCAGCGTGCGAGCGTCGCCGCGGCGGCGCGCGTGATCGTCAATGGCGCGAACGACGAACAGACGCTCGCCGCGGCGTTCGCGGTACTCGCGAACAAGCCGCACGGCCACGTCGTCGCGACCTTCGAGCGTAGCGACACCTGCGCCGTGCTCAAGGCGCACTATCCCGCCGTCGAGTGCGTGCTGCCGCTGCACGTCGAGGTCATGGTGCGCGCGGCGCAGGATGCCGGCAGTTCCGCGGTCGCCGCCGAGCTGCTGTCGGTCGCCGGCGGCGCGACGCAGTTCAGCCTGCGCGTCCCGCAGCAGAGCCAGGGTGTCGCGTACGGCAAGCTGTTCGCCGTCTTCAAGCACGAGCTCGGCGCGACCTTGCTCGGCTATGCCGCGGGTGCGGGCGCGGAGCCGCGTCTGAATCCGCCCGACACCGATCGCGTCGCGGCCAACGCGACGCTTTATTACATCGCCGATCGACGCATCGATCCGGCCCGCATCAACTGGGGAGCGTGCG
>CAMLSI010000028.1 GCA_946482585.1 uncultured Lysobacteraceae bacterium | reverse complement strand
GGCGTCCTCGTCTTCGAAGGTCGGTCACGTATCGCTTCGCGTTGCGAGAATGCTGATGAGGAACTTTCAATGGCCGATTGAATCACCTCAAATAAAGTGGCGAAAGATGTGGCCGCACGTTGCAGTGAAGCAGGCCGGCGCGGGCGCGGTTCTCCTGGGTGTGCCCTTCGTCGAGAGCGTCCATGCGCATCTTCCTTCTGCTTTTCCCGAGCCTGCTCACCGCCGCGACTGCGCAGGCGAGCAGCGGCAATGTCGACAGCGCGTTCAACGGAACCGGTTCGCAGGGTATCGTCCGCGTCGGAATGCCCGAGCTCGATCGCTTGGTCGCACTGAAGGTCGATGCCTCAGGACGCGTCTATGTCGCCTGCAGCTGCGGACCGGGTCGGCGCAGTGGCGGCTCTGCCGTCTGACCGAGTCGGTCGCGATCGACAGCGCCATTCTCGGGGCGTCTTGCGCGAACGTGGCGGCCGGAGCGGCGCTGATGACGGACAGGGTCGTGACCGAGAACGGCAGTCCGTGGCGGATCGGCAATGTCGACGTGACGGCAAACGGCTCGACGCGCTCCGGTCTGGCGATCGCTCAGGTCACGTTCCACTGAGGGTCTCCGTGCCGGTCGGCGTCGACATGTTCTTGCTTCGTCCGGTGCATCGTTTAGCGTTCAAGCCTCGCCACCTGAACTACGCCATGGAAGACTCGTCCGCCACGCCGGTGCTGCGGAACCTGCTGCCGATTCTCGCGGCGATCCTGCTCGGCTGGGCAGTGTTCGACATGGTGGCGACGCGCCTGTCGTTCCTGCAGGGACCGACGGTGATCGGACAGTACGATCGCGAACTCGTCACTTCGTCGTCGGGCGACCGGTCGAGGTGGCGCGGTTTCGTGCGCTACCGCGTGCCGGACGACTGGCCTGTCGGTGCCGGCCAGATGCGGCGCGCCGCGCTTCCCGGGTTCGGCAGGTACGACCCGACGCGCGAGGTCGGAGCGGACACGCAACTGAAACTCTCGCGCACCGCGCCCGACGAAGCGATCGAGTGGTCCTTCTACGGGTTCTGGCTGGTGCCCGTGATCGTGACGTTCTTCGGAACGGGGCTGCTGCTCTGCTTCGCGGCGGCAGTGCCGGGGCCGGGCGGCGGATTGCGCCTGCCCGGGGTGAGCGTCGTGCGCTTCGGCGAGATCCGCTTCAGCGACCCGAGGCTGTGGCTAGGGGAGATTGCTGCCGTCGCCGCCTTCGTCGCATTCGCCAAGTATCCGCGTGGCGGGCTGCTGCTGATGGGGGCGCTGTTCGTCGCGCTCACCGTCTACGGCGTCGTCATCTCGCTGTATGGAATCCTGCGTCGGTCGCGGGCTGCGCCGGGATTCGATTTCGACGGCAGCGGCTTTCGTCCGGGGGCCGCCGGGTTCGTCGTCGACGTGCTGCAGCACGCGGGGATCGCGATTTGCCTGACCGGTTTGTGCGCGGCCAGCATCCTGGTTTTCGTGCGCGGCCTGGAGAGCGTCGTCGACAAGGGCGACTGGTCGTCGAATGCCGTCAACACGCTGCGCACCTTGCCGTGGCTGCCGCAGGATTTCGATCGCGCGTTGTGCGAGGCGGCCGATCGCAAGGACGTCGTCGCCATGCAGTGGCTGCTGGCAGGCCGTGCGCGAGCGCAGGTCGTCTGCGCGGCGGGGTCTCCGCCGATCACGTCGGTTCCGCATCCCGAGCGATCGGGCACGATCGGACTCGACGCACAGTTGTATGCCGCCGTGGACGACTACCGGACCGATGCCGAACGAGTGCGCGCACTGCTCTCGCGCGGCGCGAATCCCAATACCGTGCGCGATGGCCGGCACGTGCTGGCGATGGCTGCGCTGGAGGGGCGCGGCGATGTCGTAGCGCTCCTGCTCGAGGCCGGCGCCGATCCCAATCATCCGGTAGGGGACGGCGAGACCGTGTTGACCGAGATCGTCGGGCCGGAGCGGGTCGACCGGACGCTCGACTATCTGCCCTTGCTCCTCGCGCGCGGCGGCGATCTGAACCACCGCGGGAAAGCGGGTCGCAGCATCCTGCTGCAGCACTGCATGAATGCGCGCACGATCGATCTCGATTTCGTCGGCGGTCTGATGGTCTTCGGCGCCGATCCGAATCTCGCGGACGCGACGGGCCGTACGGCGCTGGACTATCTGTACGAGCAGAAGGCCGACAGGGCCATCGAGGTGTTCGAAGCGCATGGCGCGCGCCGGTCCAAGCCTCCGTCAGCTGCAACGCGTTGACGTCTCGTCGCGGCGCGGTAGAGTGGCGCGTCGACGACCGGACCCTCGATGGCATGAACTCCACAAGCGCATTCCTGGACTTGTTCAATGCCTATACGAGTTCGTCCGACGGCATCGGCACGCAGCTGACGCGACGGGTCGCGAAGGAGAACGCGGCCGCGCCGCTGGTCGTGATCTACGCCACCGGCATGCTGATCTACGACGGCGGCGCGCCGATATCGACGCCGATCCGCCAGGCCAATCCGGGGTTCATCGAGCTGGCCGGGATCTCGCATCTCGGGCCGGCCATCGCCTCGCTCGTCGCCGCGGCGCAGGCCGGCGACGATTCCTGGATCGCAGGTGCGCCGCGTCTCGCGCAGGCGATCGCCGCCGTGCAGGCCGCGAATACGGTGGCGTTCTGGTCGGGCCTCGGCGTCGCGGTCTGGGCGCCGAACATCGCGGCCATCCAGCGCCTGGTCGCGTATGCCTGCGACCTGGCGTTGAATTTTCTCGACCGCTTTCAGAACGATCCGGGACAGCGCACGTTCGAAGCGCTGGTGACCCATTTCCTCGAAAGCCACAGCGACGCGTATCCGGTTCCCTACGATCACGTGATGATCGCGACGTTCTGTCTCACGGGACTGACCGGCACCTGCAGCGCGCTCGCGTTCTTCGAGCAGCATCCGATCGACTGGAGCAGGGCGATGGCCGTGCTCGCCGGCGGCAACGGCGGTCCGGCGGCGGCGCTGACCCGCTGCACCAATCACTTCGTCGATCTTCTCGCGTTCGTCTCGAAAGGGCGGCTCGCGCCGGAGCGCACGTTCCTCGTTCCGATGACGGTGGACCCGGGCGATCCGACGCTCGAAACCACGCTGCGCACGCAGGCGGCGACGCTGTATGGGCGATCGCGACTCGCGGCCGCCATGTTCCCGGACTATCCGCGCTTCGCACCGGCGGAATGCCCTGCGTCGACGGTCACGCGCGCGACGCGGAGCGTCAGTGTCGCGCCGCGCGCCGCATCGGCCGAGGACCTGTTCGCGTTCGTCGCGCGGCTGCGCTTCATGATGGAAGATCCGACGCAGCTGCTGTCGAGTACCGTCGCCGTATATGTGCTCGATCAGCTGAAGGCCGGCGTCGCGCCCGACGCCGTGCCGATTCCGGGCTTGCGCGCGTTCCAGCCGGCGGCGAGCGGGTCGGCGTGAACGCGTACCGCGGAAGGCGACGCCCCGGCTAGCGCGAAGACGCCGCTTCCCCGCGCGCCCCGCGATAGTGCGTCGGCGTCGTCGCGAAGCGCTCCTTGAACGCGCGATTGAACACGACCACCGAACCGAATCCCGCGTCGAGCGCGAGCGTCAGTATCGGCACGTGATCGTGTCTCGCTTCGCATAGACGCATGCGCACTTCCTCGAGGCGAAACGCGTTCACGTAACTCGGGAAGTTCTTGTGACCGAGGCGGCCGTTGATGAGCAGGCGCAGTTTCTTTTCGGGCACGCCGAGCGTTCCCGCCAGCTTCGCGACGGACAGCGACGGGTCCCGGTACAGCGCCTTGCCCGTCATCAGGCCATGCAGCCTGTCCAGCAGTTCCTGTTCCATGTCGCGCGCCTCGACCGCCGCGGGCTGCACGCCGGCGCGCGCGCGGCTCGCCGGCGCGATCCAGCCGACCGCCGCGCGGAAGCGCTCGCTCACGCCAAGCAGCGAACCGGAGAGAACCAGCAGCAGGATCGAGATCGCGATCGCGTTCACGAGTTGCAGCGACGGCGAAGGCGGGCGCGCGCCGTGGATAAGCTCGATGGTCATGACGACGAGGCTGTAGCCGCCGGTGGCGATCAGGACGGCGAGCCGCAGCCGCCGGCGCGATTCGATCAGGTCTTCGCGCCAGGTGCGCAGGACCGTGGCCAGTGCCGCGACGACGAAGACGATGCCGAGGACCGAGTGCACGATCACGCTCCAGTCGTCGCACCGGTCGAACCCGATCGCGCGCACGGCGAACGGCAGGCCGACGAGCGCCGCCGCCGCCGCCCCCGCGAACGGTCGCAGGCGGAAATCGTCGTCCATGATCGCGCTGGTCCACGCCCAGAAGAAGAACGGCACGCCGCTCGCGAGCAGGACGACGGGCAGCAGGGCCGACGCCGCGCAGAGACCCGGGCGCATCGAGCACGGCAGGTAGGCGGCGACGCCGCAACAGAGCAGGGCGCCGCAGAGCCGCCCGACGACGGAGGCGCCCGGCGAGCGCGCGAGGCTCATTGCCAGAATCAGGGCCGCGGTCACGCCGGCGGTTCGCGCGATGAGCTCGAGAGAATCCAGGGAGTTCGACATGGGCCCGGATTGTCGGGTACCGCCGGCGGGCAACCTAGTCGTTTCGTGCCGGGAAGCTGATCGAATCCGGATCCGCGCAGGATCCGGCAGGCATCGGGGAGATGGCGAGGCCGAACGACCGCAGGCTGCGCTCCACGCCATCACGTCGCGAAGAGGAGCAGGACATGGAAATGTGGGACAGCCTGGCGGCCCTGGCCGCACCGTGGCCCGCCGTCGCAGCTCAGGACCTGGGGCGCTATCTGCTCGCGGCCGGGATCGTGACGCTGGTGCTCGCCTGTGCGACGGTGCGGTTTCGCGCGCGGCGGTCGGTGCGGGATCGTCGGCCGGCGGACGGCCAGCGCTGGCGCGAGTTCCGGCACTCCATCGGTGCCGTCGCCGTGTTCGCGAGCATGGGCCTGGTCGTGCATCACGGCGCCGTGCACGGCGTCCTGCACGTCTACACGAAGGCCGCATCGTTCGGCTGGGCGTACTGGCTGCTCAGTCTCGTGCTGATCGTCGTCGCCCACGACGCCTATTTCTACTGGACGCATCGCGGGATGCATGGCCGCGTGCTGTTTCGCCGGATGCATCGCGTGCATCACCGCTCGGTCGCGCCGACTCAGTGGGCCGCCTATTCGTTCTCGTTCGGCGAGGCGTTCGTCCACGCCGTGTTCCTGCCGCTGTACCTGCTCGTCGTGCCGACGCACGTCGGCGTCATCGTCGTCTGGGCTCTGCATCAGGTCCTTCGCAACGCCTTCGGGCATTGCGGCATCGAGCCGGAACCGGTTCGCTGGCTCGAGGGCTGGTGGGGACGCTGGCTCACGACCACGCTGCACCACGATCTGCACCACGCCGGCGGGCGGCACAACTTCGGACTCTATTTCACGTGGTGGGACCGGATGTGCGGCACGGAGCATCCCGAGTATCGCGAACGCCTGCGGACGCTGATCGAGCGGATGCGACACGAGCCCGGACGCGTGCCCGTCGCGGAGGAGTCCCGCTCGTGAACGTCCTCGGCAAACAGTGGCTGTCGATGCTGGCCCTGCTAGTGACGGCACCCGCGGCGATGTCCGCTTCCCTCGTCGGCGAATGGGTCAGTCAGGGCCACGCCGCCAGGATCGACGTCGCGACCTGCGCGGAAGACGGCGAACGGTTCTGCGGCACGATTGCCTGGCTGTGGGAGTCGGCCGACGAGAACGGCGCGCCGCCGCGCGACCGGAACAATCCGAGCGAGGCGCTTCGCGCGATGCCGCTCGTCGGGCTCGTGTTGCTGCGGGGGTTGCGCGCGTCGGGACCGGATACCTGGGACGACGGCACGATCTACGATCCCGAGAGCGGGCGCACCTACGACGCGAGAGTGCGTCTGCGTACGCAGGACCTGCTCGAAGTGCGCGGCTGCCTGCTGTTCGTGTGCCGGACGCAACTCTGGCGGCGGTCATCGTCCATGTGCCGCGGCTGATCGGGCTTCCGTGCGAAGCGGAACGAGGCTTCGCCCGCGCCGGCGCGTCGGGAGACGGCCGGCGCGGACGGCTTCAGGCCAGCAGCGGCAACGCGAATGCGAACAGCGCACCGATGGCGACGCACGTCAGGGCGACGAGCCAGAGCACGACGCTCGCACGGCGTAGGCGCGCGCAATGCCGCGCGAGCGCGGGATCGGCCGGACAGGGGGCCCCGCGCGCGCGCCACAGCATCGCGCCCGATGCCGCGAGCAACGCGCCGGCGGCGCCGAAGACGGCGGCCTTGTGGACCGACATCCAGATCAGCGCCGGCACGGCCGATACGAGGCTGGCCAGCGCGGCGCCGGCGCCGAACGCCACCAGGACCGCCGGCAGCACGCAGCACACCAGGGTTCCGCCGCCGGCCAGCAGCGCCGCGATGCTGAGTCCGAGGCGGCGGCGCCCGGCGGTCAGGTCGTCCGTCGCGCTATTCATGAGGCTTCATCCCGGAGCGGAGCGCTTCCAGCGACGTGTCGGTGCGGCGGATCGAGACGACCGTATAACCCGCCTCGGTCAATGCCCGGCGCAACGTCGCGTCGTCGATGTCGGCGTCGTCTTTCAACGCGACGGCGACGAGACGATGCTCCAGGTTCACGAGCACGCCGTCGGTCGCGGCGAAGCCCTTGAGCGTCTTCTCGATGCCCTGGGCGCAGAACGCGCAGACCAGCCCGTTCACGTCCATCTCGATGGTCTTGGCCTGCGCGGCCAGCGACAGCAGCAGTGCGAACGGCACCGCGAACAACGTCTGGAATTTCATGATGGCGATTCCTCAGAAATTGAACATGGCCATGGCCTGGAGCTTGCCGTCGCGCGTCGCGCCGGCTTCGATCCAGATGCCGCCCTTGAAAAGACGCAGCAGAAACGCGGTCTCGGTGCCCGGAGCCAGATCGCCCGTGTAGCGGCGACCCTGTACGACGAGCCAGGTCGCAAGGCGGTCGTAGTCGTGCGCGTAGGGCGCCCAGCCGAGCTGCAGCGTGTCGATCCGGTGCGCGTAGTGCGCGCTTTCTTCGAGATCCGAACGGAATGCCGCATAGACGCGGCGTGTTTCGTAGTCGGCCTGGAATCCCGCATTTCGCGCGAGCGTGCTGCCGGCGAAATCGCTGCCGGTCGCGCGACCGAGACCGCCCCAGACGAACACGTTGGCCTGCGCACCAGGCAGGTTCCATCGCCTGGCCAGAAGATTGACGCGCGCGAGCCCGATCTCACGGCGGATCCGGCCGTCTTCGCTGCGCAGCTCGAGCCAGCTCGCGCCGGCAGACCACCAATAGCGCGGCGCGTAGAACGCCTGGATCTCGTTCATGGTGCCGGCTCCGTACTCGGCCATTGCCGTCGTGCCGCGCGCGAACGCGATGGGCTTCGACCACGCGCAAACAGGAACACCGGCCAGCAGCGCCGCTGCGGCCAGACATCGAAAAAAGTTCATGGTCGTTCTCCGTCAACGGCCGCAGCGCGGCCAGGGAGCGCAGGGCGCTCGTGAATACGGCGGAGAAGTCAGGCGATCGGCGGTCTCAGCGGCGGTTCGAGGCGCGCCGAAGGCGGCGCGATCGAGAGAACCGGCCCCGGCGCTGCGGCCGGCGGCGTTGCCGCGACACGCAGGACGGCCGGAATGCAGCCCATCAGCGAACAGGCTGCAGTGTCGCAACTGCGCTGCGGACAGCAATCGCAGGGCGCATCGTCACTGGCGTCGGACTGGACCCCGCCGTGACAAGGCATGGCGGCCGGGGTTTGCGACGGCATCGATGTCGACGCCGCCGCATCGCCAGGCTCGCCGCGATCGCCGCCCAATCCCACGGCCATGCCCGAGACGACCAGGCACAGGGCCAGGACGATGCGCAGGGACCAGCGGGCGAGGGAGGCGAACGGCATGCGGCCAGTGTAGCGGCGGAAACGGGGTTGCCATTGTGACTTCCGAACCGCACGAGGGTTCAACGAGCCGAGGCGGCGCACGCAGCAACCGACCTCGACGCGGTTTTGCGCAGCCTCGCTCAGGCCGGCTTGCGGTACAGCTCCACTACGGTCGACGTGCCCTTGACCAGCATGTTGCCGGTCCAGGCGAGCGCGAGGCCGGCCGGCGGCGCGCTGCCCTTGACGATGACGGTCGGGCGATTCGGGATCGCGTCGTCGAGCACGTTGAAATCGGCGACGTTGCGCATCGCCCCGGGCTTGCCGGACTGCTTGAACAGGCGGATCTGGTTGTCCGCGAACTGAGAGCCGCCGGCCTCTTCGTCGGCGATCAGGTCGGCGATGTCGTCGACGGACAGATTGCCCGGGATGGATCGTTGGTACATGGAAGTCTCCGGAGCAGGGAGGGGCATCGTCACTGTGTGCAGTCGATCAGCACGCCGGCACTCGACAGCGCGGCGGCGATGCGGCCGACGCCGTCGGTATCCGCGTCGCGGTTGAGCTGGCTGATTTGCGCGGCGATTGCGTTCGCGTCGTTCTGGTCGGCCGACGCCACGGAAAGGCCCAGCGTGCCGGCCACGCTCATCAGATTGGCCGCGGTGCGTTTCGGATTGCTCTTGAACAGGCTGCGCGTGTTGCAGACCTTCGCGTCGTACTGTGCCGGCGTCAGCGCGACGATGTCGCGGATGTCTTCATCGGACGCATCCTTGGCCTGCTTGGCCGTTGCCTGGACGTAGCCGATGGCGGCGAGCAGCGTACCGGCGCGTTCGTAGGTCTGCAGGTCGGCGTAGGCGTCGTCGGCGGTGTAGTCGGCAAGGTCCTGATTCATGCCTTTGAGAATGTTCACGCGCACGGCAGCGCGATTCGCGTCCATCGCCGCGACCAATGCGATCACGGTCTGTTCGTAGTACAGCGTCTGGTCGACGACCGCGGCACCGCCGGTGAGCAGCGTGCCCGCGGCCGCATAGTTGGTCTTGGCGCCGACACTGTCGGTCAGCGTGCCTGCCACGCCGATGGCCAGACCGGCGAGGCTCGTGGCCAGATCGGTCATGGTCTTCTGCCGGCGCAGGGTGGAAATGAATTCCACGTAGGCGGCGTCGATCATGATCAGGCGGCGCTGCAGCACTTGGTTGCGCGCAGTGATCGTGCTCGCGTCGACGAGTTCCTGTGCGGCGACGGGCAACGGATTCGGGGCTCCCGGAGTGGGGCTGGAAGGTTCGTTCAACGTCGTCGGCGCGCCGCCGCGGATCGCCTGGCTGCAGCCGCCGAGCAGGGCGAGCAACAGCACGAGCAGTGGAATGAAACGGCGACCGACGCCGCAGGCAGGGCGCAATGGCGCGGCGATCACGGAACCCTCGCCGCTGGAATACTCGAGCAGTTGTCGCATGGCCGACTCCCGGACTACGTGGTGACGAGGCAATGCGGGGCCTCTGGCAGCTCCCCCTGGCTGCCGGCATGGACGACGGCCGATGCTGGCTCGCCGTGCTTGCGGCGACGGCTGCTTGCAAAGCGATCCATGGCGGTTGCGGCTATCACGCCGCTGGAAGCGATAGTGCGTCGTTCGCGCCGGCGCGCTCAAGTGGACAAGGCGATTTTTGTCGGGATGGCACTTTCGGGCTTCGAGGGTTCCGCGCCGTGCGGACGTTCTATCGCGTGGCGTCTGTCCGTCGGCGGAGCGCTCCGCAGGGATCGAGCGTCGATCCGGATCGAGCCGGGAGTTCGCCGTCCGTGTGTCAATCCTGAGAAAATGCCCGATCTGCGGCCGAATCGATCGGGCGCCTCGGGAGTTTTCTATCGTGTCGCACTATTCCGGTCCGCTGCTCACCCTGGACACGGCCGCCGCTCTGGTGGCCGCGCATGAGGCGGGCGAGCCGGCGTGGACCGGTTCGCTGGATCTGGAGCGCTCGCGCGGCGAGGCGCAGCTGGGCACGCGGTCCTGGCAGTGGAACGGCGCGAACTATCCGTATCCGGAGTCGCTCAAGGCCCGCACGATCTACTACTGGGACGGCGGCGCGTTCGCGCCGGTGTCGCGGTTTTCCGGTTCGCTGATCAAGCTGGTGCCGACCGAGTGGGGCGCGCCCACGTTCGAGATCGACGGCATCAAGATGCTGCCGACGTCGAAGGAATCGCCGGTCGACGATGCGCGCCGCAAGGTCGCGCTGATCGAGCCGCGCGGCAAGTCCGTGCTCGACACCTGCGGCGGCCTCGGCTACTTCGCGGCGTGCTGTCTCGACGCCGGCGTCGCACGCATCCGGTCGTTCGAGAAGAACGCCGACGTGCTCTGGCTGCGCACCGTGAACGCGTGGTCGCCGGATCCGGATTCGGCGGCGGCCGGCGGCCGCCTGCAGCTCGTGCATGCGGACGTGTCGCAGGCGATCGCGCAGCTCGGCGACGCATCGGTGGATGCGGCGCTCCATGACCCGCCGCGTTTCGGCATCGCCGGCGAGCTGTATTCGCAGGCGTTCTACGATCAGCTCGCGCGAGTGCTGCGCCGCGGCGGACGCCTGTTCCACTACACCGGCACTCCGAACAAGCTCACGAGCGGACGCGACGTGCCGCGCGAAGTGCAGAAGCGACTGGAGAAGGCCGGTTTCAAGGCTGAGCTCGCGCTCGACGGCGTGCTCGCGGTGCGGCGCTGAATCGCCGCCGCCATTTCGACGCAGCGTCGTTTCCCATCCCTGGGGCGCGTAGGTCAGGCCTTTCCTTTTCGAGTCTCTACAATGAAGGATTCGACCCGGAAGGATTCGACTTGGGAGAAGGCGCGCGTTTCGCGTCCCGCGTGCTCAGAACCGTCGGCGATCTGATGCGGTACTCCCGGTTTCGCGACTGCCGGGCCATTTTCCGTTCGCCCGTGCGGGTCATCGAGGAACGAGCCGCCTTGTCCTAATCGAAGCCGTCGGCAAACAGCGTGTCGTCCACCACGCAGTCGGGATTCGTCTGCGCGAGGTTCGCGACGTAGTCGGACATGCGCGCCGGCACGCGTTCCGGCGCGACTCCGTGGGGATGCGACGTGCCGAGGCTCATGCTGATGTTGGCGAAGCCGGGGGAGATCAGGTGGCAATAGCTCATGATCGTTCCGGAGCCCTCGCCCTCCGGTCCGGGCAGCGTTCGCACACCCGAGTAGCAGTTGCTGTCCGCGTTGTAGCACTTGTCGATCGGTTCGGCGTTCCCGCCGACACCGTTGTAGCAGTGCGTATGCGGCGAATTGAAGTTGTGCCCGATCTCGTGTGCCGGTGCGACGCTGTCCCAGAGCACCTGCGGGTTGCCCGGCGCGAAATTCGCGCGAAGATTGCCGGTGAAGCCGTAGTCGCCGCCGATGGCGCGCGCGCCGGTGCCGAACGTGCAGCCCGACACCGAGGAGGAGAAAGGCGCCCTGCACAGACCGCCGATCCAGGCCACGCCGCCGCCGGTGGTCCGTGCGCTCAGCATGTGGACGATACTTCGCGGCACGCCGGTCATGTGCGTGTTCCAGTAGAGACCCAGTTCGTAGAGGCTGCAGTTCGAGCTCGTCTCGACCCAGGGATCATCGGCCGTGGTCCACAGGCGCAGGAATACGATCTCGAGCCGCGTGTCGATCTCGGCGAGGTACTTGGTCGAGGCATAGGCGATCAGATCGCCGGCATAGGCGGCGGCCTGCGCTGCCGTGGTGAACTTCTGGAAATACTGGTAGTCGGTCTCGATCGCGACCCGCGCGCGATAAGGCCGCTTGCCCGGCCCGGACGCGCGTGCCGTTGCCGGTGCCGCGGCCTGCGCGTTCTCGACGATGGCGCGCGCCTGATCCAGTTCGTCGCTGCTGCAGCGGAAGCCGCCGTCCGTGCGCGGCGCGCTCGTGTCGATCGGCACCAGGCGCAGGCTGTGAGTCGCCTCCGCATCGAGCGAGGCAGCCGTGCCGCCGCGGTCGACGATACCGCGCGCGCGACCGTCCTCTTCGACAGCGAGAAATACGGCAGCTCCGGTTTCTTCCACGCGGCCGGCGTAGTAGCGCGTGCGCGGCCGCGGCAGGCGTTGCACGCGGCCGTGGCCGTCGTCGGCGCGCAGCTCGGCGTTGCGCGCGAACACCTCGAAGCGGCGCAGGTCCAGCGTGAGTGTCGCATCGCCGGACTTCACGCCCGTCACGCGCACGGTGTCGGCGCGGTGCGCGCCTTTGCGCAGGAACGTTGCGGCATCGACGCCGGGCGCGGCGAACGCCTTGGCGGCGGCGAGCAGCAGCAGGAACGCGAACCCGCGCCCGATGGCGTTCGTCATCACGATCTCCGAAGTCGGCCGAAGTCGCCGATCTTATGCAATCCGGGCCGCCGTGAAGCGTGGGTGGCCCCATTTGGCGGCCCCATTTGGCGCCGGGTCACCCTGAAGCATGGGTGGTTCCATTTGTCGCCGGCTGCCTGAAGCGTGGGTGGCCCCATTTGCCGGCCCTGAAGCGTGGGTGGCCCCATTTGCCGGCCCCATTTGCCGGAAGCGTGGGTGGCCCCGTATGGCTGGCCCGTTTTGGCCGGGCAGGAAAGCCGGGCACGCTTCCGTGCCCGGCCCTCGGTCATCGGCGGAACGACGGCTACTGGCAGGTACGCGGCGCGTTGCCGATGATCGTCGCGAGGCCGGCCGTTTCCGCTGACACGTACGGCGTCACGCCGCCCTTGCCTGCGGTGGCGAACACATAGCGCGCGAGGTCGTTGCCGGCCGGCAGGCGGTTCGCGGCGATCAGGGTCTTCGAGCGCGCGTCGTAGCCGGCATACATGTCCGGTGTCGTGCCGAAGGAGACGCTCAGGTCGCCGGGCGCGCCCTGCAACTGGCAGGACGCGTTCGCATACCAGACGTAGCTGCCGGTGACGCGGATGCTGCCGCCGGTGTAGTCGCGGATCAGGTTGGCGATCCAGTAGTTCAGATCGTCGCCCTTGCTGTTGTCGACGTTGTTCAGGAACAGGTTGTCCTCGAACGCGATGCGGCCGCCGACACGGACGCTGAGCAGATCCTTGCGGTAGCCATAGAACACGTTGTTGAACAGATGCGACTGGCCGCGGCGCAACAACGGCACGCGGCGCAGGCCGTTGTAGGCCGACTCGCCGTAGTTCGCGTCCGTCGTCACGAACAGGTTGTCGTGGACGCTGGTGCGGATTGCCGCGCTGACCGTTTCGCCGTCGCTCGACCCGTGCAGCGAGGCGCGCTTGACGTCGAGCAGCCGGTTGAACGACACGGTGATGTCGTGCGCGCCGATCTTCACGTCGTAGGCAGAGTCGCCTGTGTGTTCAAAGGTGTTCTGGTGAATCCAGATGTCGTGCGACTGACCGGTCGAGCGGGTCATGTCCGGATCGAGCGCATGATCTTCGGTGTGGCCCACGCCGACGAAGCGATTGTTGGTGATGATCACGTTGCGGCTCGTATGCGTGGCCGCGCCGTCGCTGTCGTTGCCGATGCGGAAGCCGCTGAAGATGAAGCTCGCGCGGGCGCCGCGGCCGTCGATGGTGGTGTTCGAGTCGATCATCGGAATCTTCAACGCGTTGAGGCTGCTGTTGTTGAGCCGCTCGTTGAAGAACGTGTCTTCGCAGGACGCGCTCGACACGCCGCGATTCGCGCACCAGAGGCGATGGTCGCGGCATTCGGCCGCCGTGGCGTTGCCGAGCGCGGCGAGTACGTTCGACGCGGTGCAGCCGAGGCGGTACATGGCGACGTCGGTCGGCGCAGCGAAGTCGCGCTTGTCGAACACGATCCACTTGTAGTCCGGCGACCCGATCGCATCGAGGATCTGCTGTTCGACCGACACCGAGCTGCGTTTGGTGACGACGACGAGCCGGCTGCTGCCGGCCGGATCGTAGCCGCCGGTAGCCTTGGCGCCGAAACCGACCGGCGTGCCGAGCGAGCTCGCGAGGCAGGCCACGATCTGCTGGTCGGTCGTCAGCTGCGCCGATTCGCGCCAGTTCACGTTGGCGTCGTTGACGAGGGTTCGGCATGCCGACTGGCCGCCCGAATCGGGCTGGATGCGGACGCTCGCGGCGTTCGAGTCATAGCCCGTGCCGCTGCCGTTGATCGCGCGGACCCAGTAGTAGTACGTGCCGGCGGCGAGACCGCTGTCCGAATGAGCCGTTCCGCTCACGTTGTCGGCGACGAGCGTGCGGCCGGCCGGGTCTGCGTCGGTATCGCGATAGATCTGCTGCCGCGCGGCGGTGCCGCCGCTGACGGACCAGTTCAGGGCCGCGCCCGTTCCCGATGCCGATGCGCTCAGCGCGACGACGAGCGGTGCTGGCGGCGGCGCGCTCGCACCGTAGGTCTCGAATTCGGCGACGGCGGGTGCGCTGGTCGAACTCGTGATCTCGAAGTTGATCTTCGTCGTCGAGACCGAAGGAAACGTGATCGTTTTCGCGCCCGTTCCGGTCGCGAGCACCGCGCCGTTCGCATTGTTCACGAGCCGCCAACTGCCGATGCGATTCTCGCGGCCCGCGGGTTCGCGGATGATCACCGTGCCGACCGTCTTGGCCGAGCTCCACTTGACCGAGATCCGCCCGGTCGCGCCGCTCGGCGACCACCAGGTTGTCGTATTGCCGTCGATCGCATTGCCGAAACTCGTACCGCTGGCCTTGCTCGAGCCGTCGGCGCTGGCGCCGAGGCTGAGATTGGTGCCGAGGTTCTGGCCGAAGGCAGGCAGGGCAGCCCCTATCCAGACGCCGAGCCCCAGTAGCGCGGACAGCAGACCGCGTGACGCGAAAGCTTTCATCGTTTCCCTCTCCGTGGTTGTGGATCCCCTGGAATCGGCCGCTCTCGCCAGTCCCCGCTCGCCGGAACCACGAACGTCGTTCCTCGCACTCGGAAGGTAACCGGTGTCTATCCGAGTCAAGGCCGAACGGAACGGCCTTGCACGAGGAACGCTGGCGAATGGGCACTGCCGCAGGCTCGAGAACGGCCGGTCATTGTTATGGCACCGGTGTCATTTACCGTAACAGGCAACCACGACGGCGAGGTAAGACCTGCCGCACAGATCGGCGATGTCCCTCCGCGACAGCAGCGACGAAAGCGCGAGACTTCGCTGTCCGGGCGAGGCTCGAGGTGTTTTCCTGTTCGCGCGGCGTTGCGCCGCAGCAATGCCGCCCGCAAGGCCTATGTGTTCATTGTTTCAATAGTTACTTGTCACATTTGATCCAATCGGGATTGCGCCGGCGTCCGCATCGCGCATCGGTCGTCTTGGCGCAGGTGAAACGTCACCTTCACGTGCGGCGTGCGCGGATCATCCGGTCCATGATCTGCGCGACCTCGCGCGCGGCGCTTGCGAACGAGCCGGTCACGAGCCGATTCGCTTCATCGGTGACGATGGTCAGCGTCTTGTCGTCTTTCGTCTCCGGCGTGCAGCCGACGAGGTCCGCGCCGCGCTCGACCAGACGCTGCTGCATGTCGAACGGCAACAGCCGTCCGTAATCGGAAAGGTTCATCCAGGCGTGCTCGGCCCAGGTCGGGAAGCAGGTCATGCGCTTGCCCGCCACGAACGCGCGACTGTTCTCCAGCGTGATGTCGACCAGGCACGCCGTGCCGTGGCCGGCCGTTCCGACGATGCCGCCGGCTGCATGTATGGCCGTGGCGGCGCGTGCGATCCGCTCGTCCCCGACCACATCGAAAAATTGACCATGGCCGCCGGGATAGTAGATGCCTGCGTAGCGCGACGGATCGACATGGCGGCCAGCGAGCGTATCTGCCGTCCGCGTCGCGAAGCGTTCGTCGTCGCGGATCGCCACCAGGGCGTCGTTCAGTCGGCCCGCGTCGTACAGCGCGGCCTTGCCGCCCGCTGGCGTAACGATGTCGACGGCATAGCCTGCGTCGACGAAGTGCTGGAACGGATAGGCGATCTCCGGCAGGTAAGTGCCGCTCACGTTGCCGCCGATCGTGCCGACGTTCGTCGATACCAGAAGGATTGCGTTGCGTTCGACGGCGGTCTTCGGAATCGAACGACCGAACAGCATGGGGCTCGCGGCCCAGCCGGTCGCGGCGGCCAGCGTGCCGAGGAATGCGCGGCGTGATCGCCGTTTGCGGTCAAGATACCTGTCGTCGTGATTCATGTGGATGCCCGAGGTCGAGTGGGATGTGCCGTGCCTCGTAGAACGCGCGCCAGCGAGCCGCCCGAACCGCCGTTTGTCGAGGAAGCCGCTCGGTTCGGCGCAGGCACTGCGATCGGCGATCGCTGCGCCGCCGTCGTTCATGCGGTGAGCCGCGCGGTATCCCATTTCCGCTATGCCGACATGACGCCGCCTGCTCATGTCGCTCCGAACGCTTTTGTCACCTGTGCAATTCGATCGTTTGCGCACAGCGGCGGCGGGCGTGCTGCGCGGCGGGGCTGCCCCGTCGCATCGAGTCCATCATCGACAGGGGAATCACCATGAAACGAAAGCTCGGCGGACTGACCGGCGTCGCACTGCTGCTTGCGCCGACATCGATGCTGGCCGCGGCCGACGAAACGGCGGCGCCGGCGGCGCAGGAATGCCCACGACTCGGCTGGTCGGAATTCCTGCCGTCGTTCCTCAAGCCCAAGGCGGTCTTCCCGACGGAGGACACGCCGCTGAACGCGGTCGATTGCCAGTTTCACCAATGGTCGTGGGAAGCCTTCGTCTGGGCGACCGCGCTCGATGCGCGCGGCACGCCGCGATTCCTGAACCTGCCGACGATCGACGATCTGCCGGCCGGCACGTCGGCCGAGGGCACGCGCACGCTCACGCTGGCCACGCGGGCCGTGCATGGACGCGGCGGTCCGATCGAGGGGACCGGCGCCATCGTCGAGGCCGACGGCAACATGCTCGTCGCGCCGAACGGCTATCCGGTCTATGCGTCGGTGCACATGAACGATCGCTACTTCCGCACGGTCCGGCGCAACCGGGTCGTCGATGGCGGCTATCAGAAGAATCCCGATTCGGACTATTTCGACGTCGGCGCGGCCGTGTTCAAGGCGACCTGGCTGCGGCTCGAGCCCGGTCAGCAGCCCCCGGCCGGTGCCTTCGTGACGCGCGCCAAGGTGCCGGTCCTCACCACGTTCCTGACGTCGGACAACACGCTCTATGTCGCGCCGGGTGGCACGACGGCGACCGTCGACGTGGCGCTGCTCGGCCTGCACGTGGTGGGACAGACCGTCAACCATCCGGAATTCCTCTGGGCGACCTTCGAGCACAAGGACAATTCGCCGCGCTTCAAGGACGGCACGTTCGATCCGGGCTCGACGGCCAGCGATCCGCGCACGTACACGCTGTATCGCGGCGGTACGCCTTACGACCAGACCAACCGGCCGAGCACGCAGACCACGGCGAGCAGCGCCAGCACGCCGCTGTCGGCGCCGAGCACGACGATCACGACGACGCTGACCGCGACGCCGACCTTCACCTTCGATCCGAAAACGCAGAAATTCTCGCCGGTCAGCAATGCGGTCCTGGCCAACCGCACCGGCGGCGAGACGTTCTCGCCCGATGGTCCGGCCAACATCGACGCCGTCAACGCATCGGCGCACGACATCCTGAATCAGCAGCCGGCCGCGCAACGGAAATTCGCGAACTACGACCTGATCGGCACGGTCTGGATGAGGCCCGGCACGTTCACTCTGACCAGCAACCAGAGCAATGCCGTCGGCTCGGTCAATCTCGCGAACGTGACGGCCGAGACCTTCGTGCAGAATTTCACGGGTTCCACGGCGCCCGCGAACGTCGGCAACTGTTTCTCCTGCCACAACCCCGCGACCTTCACCGACGTCGCGCCGCTGCCGAATCTCAAGCAGCGGCGCATCGCGATCAGTCACGTGACGGCCGCCGGCTCGTTGTATGTCGTGCCTAACCTGCTGCCGGTGAATCCGCCGCCGCAGGCCGCGAGCGGCGCCGCCGGCGGGCAGTAGCCGCGCCGCTGCCGCGGTCCGCCGCCGAGGGTTCGCGATCGGCGGCGGACAGTCTCGCGAACCGCGGACCGGAGCGGACTCCGGTCCGCAGTGCGCCGGATCCTGGTGGGAACATGTCTACATGAGGTATTGTGGACGAGCTGCAATGTATATTTGCGGCATATTCCCGTTTGATTCCGCCACTTTCTCGCGAGGATATCGTCATGCCGGCCATCAAGGGTCGTCCCGCTGTAACCGTGTCCTACGAACAGATGCACGTCGCGTTCACCGCCGCCGACGGCACGATCATCGACTACTACTATGACGACGAGGCGGGCTGGATGTCGCAAAGCCTCACCAGGCTCACCGGCAGCCAACACTTCGGCAAGAGCGGCGTGACGACGGTTACGACGCAAGGGCAATGGCATGCGCTCTTCGATGCCGACTCCGAAGGCTTCTCGCATATCTACTATGCCAACGGCGACGGCTGGTTCTACGAGGACCTGCAAACCAAGGCGCGCTCCCGCGCGATGGAAGGCGGAGCGGCCTGCGCAGTCACGCCGGGGCAACTGCACACGTTCTACCGCGATGACCAGAATCACATTTCGCACGTCTATTTCCGCGACGGCGCCTGGCACTGGGAGGACATGGCGAGCGTCGTACGCGGCTCGCTGGCGGATGCGACGGACGACCCGGCGGCCATCTTCGTCTACGGCCAGTTGCACGTGGCCTATCTCGCCGGCGGCGGCCTCGGGCATTTCTACTACGACGGCAGCTGGGTGCGTCAGGACCTGATCACGGGCGCGAACCGCGCGCCGCCGGCTCAGGGCATTCCCGTTTTCCTCGCGTATGACAACAGGCTCGAATGCTTCTATCGCGATCGCAACGACCGCCTGGCGCGTCTGTATTTCGCCGACGGCGCGTGGCACTACGAGGACCTGACGGCCAAGAGCCAGTGCCCCGTGGGCGCCGCCGGCGACCCGGCCGCGATCGGCTACGGCGGGCAGCCGCACATCGTGTTCCGCGACAACAACGGCCACATCGCGCTGTTGACGACGGACGACGGCAAATGGCGCTACGAGAACCTTTCGCAGAACAATGGCGCGCCGAACGCGGCCAGCGATCCCGCCCTCGGCATCTACGCGGAACGACTGCACGTGTTCTTTGCTTCCGTCGACAACCAGATCAACGATATCTACTGGG